>NZ_VMHH01000010.1:0-71010 GCF_007559235.1 Corynebacterium gottingense
GAAGTTCGCAGTGATGCCCTTCGGTAGTTCATCCTTGTTGGAGATTGCCGCGAGCGGGTCGGCGGTTTCGCCTTCCTTGATGGTGATACCGGTTGGAGCCGGGGTGTACTTCTCGGCGTCGGTGAGGCGCTCGACGGTGAGGTCGGTCTGGATCTCTTCGCTGGTGCCGTCGGGGTAGGTGACTTCGACGGTCACCTTCTTGGTGCCCACGGAAGAGGTGTCGACCTTGCCCTTGAAGTTCGCAGTGATGCCCTTCGGTAGTTCATCCTTGTTGGAGATTGCCGCGAGCGGGTCGGCGGTTTCGCCTTCCTTGATGGTGATACCGGTTGGAGCCGGCTTGTACTTCTCGGCGTCGGTGAGGCGCTCGACGGTGAGGTCGGTCTGGATCTCTTCGCTGGTGCCGTCGGGGTAGGTGACTTCGACGGTCACCTTCTTGGTGCCGACGGAGCCGGTGTCGACATTGTCCTTGAAGTTCGCAGTGATGCCCTTCGGTAGTTCATCCTTGTTGGAGATTGCCGCGAGCGGGTCGGCGGTTTCGCCTTCCTTGATGGTGATACCGGTTGGAGCCGGGGTGTACTTCTCGGCGTCGGTGAGGTCGTTGACGTGGACGTCGACCTTTACCTCGTCCGTGCTTCCGTCGGTGTAGGAAACGACGATGGTGGCGGTGGTATCGCCGGGCTCGGACGTGTCGACCGGGTTCTTGAAGGTGACGTCTTTGACCGGGAGCTTGTCCAGGTTGGTGATGGCCTTCTTTGCGGCGTCGTTGGTCACCTTCGCGCCGACCTTGGTAGCGATACCGTTGCCGATGATCGGATCATATTGATCGTTTTGCGTCGTCACGGTGATAGGGACGTTGAACGCAGGGGAGACGGAGCCGTCAGCAAATGCAATCTGGACGGGCACGTTGTGCTTGCCCTTGAGCGACAAGTCATTGGGGCGCGCAACAATTTTTCCGTTTTCGATGCGTACCCAGTCGCGGTTGTTGTTCACATCGGAGACGAAAAGCTTAGCCCCCTGCGGGGTTGCAGGGACGTCGTTTTTGTTTACAGACGTTGCGTCAATGAATTTGGGGCCGTCTACTGCACCTGAATCTTGAACGCCGACTGTGATCGACCCGCGGAAGTCGGCCGTGAATCGGGCTGCGTCCTTCAGATTCCCGACGAAGATCTGAAAATTCGGGATGTCGTACTCGGGGCCCTCATTCTCCCCGTACATAAACGTGAATGGGAGTTCTACCCACCCAAGTTCGGGAGAATCTTCGGCGACTGTAATTTTCGTACCGATGGTTTTGCCGGGGGTGTCGTACGTGATCTCGGCGTCGTTGCCATCTACGGCGTAGAAATCGTTGGCGTTATGGCTCGCATCAAGGATGCTTTGGTCCTTTTCAACCTTGTATTCGATCTTGTCTTTGTTGTCTTTCAACGGCCAGTCGACGTTCGTTCCGGGGTCACGGATCGGGTCATCGAAGGCTACTCCTTCGAAGATCTTGGTTTCGCCCGGTGCAATAACAATTGGGTGCCGGGGGAACTTAGGCTCGTAGCGGACAAAATCAGGCAACTTTTCTTTGTCGATGTCGCCGTTGCTGTCTCGCGGAATGCCGTCGCGATTGACGTACAGGGTGATGCTTGTTTTGAACGTGGAGCCAGACGGATCCTTCGCCTCGGTGAAGAGCGTCCAAACATTTTGGTTCATGCCGTAGCCGCTGTCCGGCACATCCTCGGGCACTTTGACGGTCACGCTGCCGTCGTCATGGAACTCTGCCCAATCTGGATTCTGCCAGGCCTCGCTGCCAGCAGGTTGCGTGGACCATGTGAGTCCTTCAGGCGTGCTGCGCTGCACTGTTTCCGGATAGAACTCCCAGTATTCGGGGGCGAGGATCTCTATTGTTTCGCCCGGGTCAGCAACGTAGTAATCGGCGTAAGTCGGCCGGTACGTCAGGAACCAGGGCAGCTTGTTTTCGTTGGTCCCCTGGAGTCCGACGCTCGGAACCTCCGTGTCCTCTCTGTCCGGAACCGCGGCCTGTGCGTACGCGGCGACCGGAGCGGTCACACTGACTGCAGCGGTGCCGGAGATAGCCAGCGTAGCTGCCATGGATGCGGCGAGGGCCGGGCGAAGATCAATCTTGCGGGGGGTGAAGAAAGACCGCATGTAGGTCCCTTTCTGAGGAGACGGCTAATAGGAAGAATCAGTCCCGGGGAACCTTATCTACGGCACCAAACTGTTTTGAAAAACGCTTGATGCAGGGTTGGAGGGACCTTTGTATGGAATGTTACGGCATTGGTCATACAAAGGCACGGGGAGGCGCTGATGCGTGTCGCCAAAATGGGGGTAGGCGGGAGATCCCAGCGCAGTGCGGGTGGGGTGGCTGAAAACGGGGCCCGGCAGCCAGCGGAGCACCTTGGATTTCCCTGGAATCGTCGGCGCTCGTCGCGAGTTCTTAGTGGCGGAAGTTGCCCACCCAACGCTGCCAGGCGTGCTGGGCGTCGGAGGAGAAGCCTCCGGGCTGCGGCGCGGCCGCTTCCTGCGGTTGCTCGGAGGGGGCTGCGGGGGCTTCCGGCGCTGCCGGCTCGGGCTGCGGCTGGCCGGGCTGCCCGGCCTGCTCAGCCTGGTTCGCCGGCTCGGCCGGTGCCTGCGGCTGCGAAGCGCCCTGCTGGTCCTGGCTGTCGTTGGCGCCATCGTTGAGGCCCATCGGACGCAGTGCCTCGGAGGCCTGCTGTGCTGCCTCGCTGGCGGCGGACTGTGCTGCGGATTCGGCCGCGCTCGCCGGGTTCTCCGCACCTTGTTCGCCCGGTCCACCCTGGCCGCCCGGGGCTGCGGATGCGGTCGGCTCCGTCGCCGGTGCGGCGGTCGTGGGCTCGCTGTCCTGGGCGCCGGCGGTGCCCGGGGTGCCCGCAGCGCCCGGCTGTGCCGAATCGTTCGCGCCGCCGGTGGTGCCCGTGGTCGCCTGCGCCTCGGGGCCTGCCACCGCAGTCGTGGGCATCACGGTCGTGGGCACCACGTTGGTGGGGCGGAAGACGCGCGTGGACTGGTTCGACGGTTGTGCGGTACCCACCACCGCGTGCTGCGGCGCGTACGGGTCGGAGTTCAGGTTGTAGTTGGAACCGCCGCCCTGCTGGGCGGGCGCGGCCTGGTACGCGTCGGTGTCGTGGTGCGCGTTCTGGTGGCGGGGGTCCTGGTTGTCCTCGCTGGTGGTGGAGGAATTGTGGTCCGCGGGGGCGTCGCTAAGCGCCGTTGCCTTCGTGGACTTCGAGATTGCAGACTCGGTGCTGGAGGCGGAGGTGTCCGGGTGCTTCGTGTTGCTGTCCGTGACGTACCCGGCCTGCGCGGAGCGGTCGGAGGCGGAGGTGTTGAACACCACGATGCCCACCACGATGGCTACCAGGATGCCGGCCGTCATGAAGAGGCCCACGCGGGGCTGGTTGTCCTTCATCGCTCCTCCTCTCGCATGTCACACTATTGAGTCAAAAGTATTACAACCCTATAACAAGAGTTGCGCTGAAGCCGTTATAGCACGCCGCAGGGGAAAGTTTGTGTCCGAGTGATCGCAAACACACCCGCAGCGGCGCGATCGTGGTAGACCTAAGGGGCAAACTGCCCAAATTAGAAGGAGACGCCGATGAGTACGTGGGACGAGGAAATCTTTTCCATCGACGCCAACACCGATTTTCTCGACGAGCTGGATACCCTCGAGGGGGACGAGCTCGAGCAGGCGCTTATCGACGCCGTGCTGCTGGCCGCCAACCAAGACCCCAGCACCGTCAACGAGGACGAGCTGCTGAACGCCCAGGCTGCGGCGACGATCGTGGCCATCTGGTCCGGCGCCCCCTTCTCCGCGGGCGAGACGGCCGATACGTACACCTTTATCCGTACGCACAACGGCGCGCTGGACGAGGAAACTGCGGAGGCGGCCACGTCCGTGCTCGAGGCTGCGGCCGAGCACACCGACTCGGACCTGGACCAGTTCCTCGAAGCGCTGGCGTAGGCGCGCGAGCATGATCATCGCAGTCGAAGGCATCGACGGCGCCGGGAAGAACACCCTGGTCCAGGCGCTGCGCCGCGAGCGGGGTGCGGACGCGCTGGCGTTCCCCCGCTACGCAGACTCGATCCACGCGCAGCTGGCGCAGCGAGCGCTGCACGGGAAGATGGGCGACCTGACCGACTCCGCGTACGGCATGGCCACCATGTTTGCGCTGGACCGCTTCGGGGCGAGGGCGGACATCGCACGCTACAAGGGCAGCGACGAGATTGTGATCCTGGACCGCTACGTGGCGTCAAACGCGGCGTACTCCTGGGCGCGCACCGGCGACGAGGCGGTCGTGGAGTGGGTCCGCGAGCTCGAGTTTGACCGGCTCGGCCTTCCTCTGCCGGACCTGCAGGTGCTCGTGGACACGCCCCCGGAGGTCGCGCAGGAGCGGGCCGTCCAGCGCGCGGCGCAGGACGCCTCGCGCGAGCGCGACCGTTATGAGCGGGACGCGCAGCTGCAGCGCGACACCCACAGCGCCTACGTGTCCCTGGCGGAATCCGGCTGGGTGAGTCCGTGGATTCGCACCAATGATGCGGGCACTATTATGCAAGCAGTGAAAGACTTCTACGCCAAGGAGCCGTGATGCAGCCGAAGATCCTCGTTGTTGATGATGACCCAGCCATCAATGAGATGCTCACCATCGTGCTGGAGGCCGAGGGCTTCCGCACCGCGTCCGTCCAGGACGGCGCGGAGGCGGTGGACACGTTCCATAGCTTTGACCCGGACCTGATCCTGCTGGACCTCATGCTCCCGGGTGTCAACGGCATTGACATCTGCCGCGAGATCCGCCGCACCTCGCCGGTGCCCATCGTCATGCTGACCGCGAAGACCGACACGGTCGACGTGGTGCTCGGCCTGGAATCCGGGGCGGACGACTACATCACCAAGCCGTTCAAACCGAAGGAGCTGGTGGCCCGCATTCGCGCCCGTCTGCGCCGCACTGATGACCAGGCCAGCGACGTCCTCCACGTGGGTGACCTGACCATTGACGTCCCGCAGCACATTGTCAGCCGTGGCAGCGAGGAGATTTCGCTGACCCCGCTGGAGTTCGACTTGCTGCTCGAGATGGCTCGCAAGCCCAACCAGGTGCACACCCGTGAGGAGCTGCTGGAAACGGTGTGGGGCTACCGCAACGCCTCGGACACCCGCCTGGTCAACGTGCACGTACAGCGCCTGCGCTCCAAGATCGAGCGCGACCCGGAGAACCCGGAGATCATCCTGACCGTGCGTGGCCTGGGCTACAAGACCGGCAAGCCGGGGGTGTAGCACATAAAGCGCAACGCAGTCTGGCGGGCGAGAGAGCGCGTCGCAGAATCTTGGCGCACCTCGCTGCAGGTGCGGTTCGTGGGCACGGTGCTCATCGTCTCCACCGTGGTCATGCTCGTGCTCGGCTTCGCCATGGCTTCCGTGGTCACCCAGCGCATCGCCGCCACCAAGCTCGACGCGGCGAGCGTGGAGATTGACCGCGCGCGCGTGATGGTGGAGGACCAAGTCAACACCACTGGCAGCGCGTCCTCCCTGCAGGTGCGGCTGAACTCAGCGCGCGCCGCGCTGACGCAGCGCTCCCAGCAAAGCGCTGAGGCCCCGAGCGTGTACGAGCCGGTCCTGGTGGTCAGCGGCGGCCCCGGCGCCGGTACCTCCTCGCCGGAGTCCTTCTCCATCCCGGAGCGGCTGCGAAACTACGTGTCCGAGGGCAACGTCGCCTACCAGTACTCCAGCGTGGAGCGCGCTGACGGCACGACCTACAACGCCCTCATCATCGGGACGCCGACGAACGCGGACGTGCAGGACCTCCAGCTGTACCTGGTCATGAACATGGACAACGAGGCCTCCACGCTTGCGCTTATGCGCGGACTGATCGCCTCGGCGGCGGTGATCGTCATCGTGCTGCTGGTGGGCATCGCGTGGCTCGCCTCGCAGCAGATCGTCGCGCCGGTGCGCTCGGCGTCGCGCACGGCGGAGCGCTTCGCGTCCGGCCACCTCCGCGAGCGCATGCCCGTGGACGGCGAGGACGAGATGGCGGTGCTCGCACTGTCCTTCAACAACATGGCGGACAAGATCTCGCAGCAGATCAACCACCTTGAGCAGTACGGCGACCTGCAACGGCAGTTCACCTCGGACGTCTCCCACGAGCTGCGCACCCCGCTGACCACGGTCCGCATCGCCGCCGACATGATCGCCGCCAATGAGGACGAGCTGGATCCGGCGACCAAGCGCGCCTCGCAGTTGATGATCAGCGAGCTCGACCGCTTCGAGGCACTGCTCACTGATCTGCTCGAGATCTCCCGCCACGACGCCGGTGTCGCGGACCTCTCGCTGGCAAACATCGACGCCCGCGCGCCCATCGAGTCGGCCTGGGCACAGACGAAGCACCTGGCAGAGGAGCTCGAGGTCGAGGTGCTTTTCGACGTCCCCGAGGACCCCGTCAACATCGAGGGAGACCCGCGACGCATCGAGCGCATCGTGCGCAACCTCATGGCCAACGCCATCGACCACTCCGAAGGCAACCCGGTGCGCGTGGTGCTGCGCGCCAACGACGAGGCCGTCGCCATCACCGTCACCGACGGCGGCGTCGGCCTCCAGCCCGGCCAGGAGGAGCTGGTGTTCAACCGCTTCTGGCGCGCGGACAAGTCGCGCAAGCGCCATTCCGGCGGCACCGGGCTGGGCCTGGCCATTGCCCGCGAGGACGCGCTGCTGCACAAGGGCACGCTCGACGCGGCGGGCACCCCGGGCGTGGGCGCGCAGTTCCGGCTCATTCTGCCGCGCCACACCGAGGACGGGTTCACCGAGGAGCCCCTGCCGCTGGTCGCACCGGGGGCGGAGCTGGAAGCGGGGGCGGATCCCGCGGAGCCCGCGGAACCTGCGGAACCCGCGGAACCTGCAGGGCCGGCGGCACAGGAAGACACTGCAGCGCTGAAGGAGGCGACGGATGCGGAGGAACGGTAAGGCCAAGGCGGCGGTGGCGGTGGCGTCGATAATCGCCCTGACCACTGGATGTACCTCCTTGCCCGCGAATACTGACCCGCACGTGCTGCATCCCTTTGACGAGCAGACCGCGGGCGGGCCGGACGTGACCCCGGTGCAGGGGCGAGAGCCGGACCTGCTGCTGCGCGACTTTTACAGCGCGGCCGCGGTTCCCGCCGGCGACTACGAGGCGGCGCGCGCGTTCCTCACGGGCGACGCGCGCTCGGCGTGGGACCCGCGCGTACAGACGCTGGTGGTGGACAGCCTCGGCGTGACCACGCTGGTCGGCGGCGCAGGGAACAAGCGCAGCTTCAGCGTCCACGGCGACGTGGTCGGCGAGCTGCACGACGGCGGTGCGTTCACTCCGGAGCATGGCTCGTACGAAGCCACGATCGAGCTCGAGCTTGTCGACGGCGAGTGGCGCATTTCCTCGCTTCCGTCCGGCGTGGTGCTAGAGCGCAGCGAGATGCGCGACGAGTACCAGCCCTACGACCTCTACTTTTTCGACCCCGCCGGCAACGAGCTCATCACGGATCGCCGCTGGGTCTTCGCCCACCGCGAGTCGCTGCCGAGCGCCCTGATCTCCCTGCTCACGCAGGGGCCGTCGGACCGCCTCCAGCCCGCGGTGTCCGGCCCGAACACGCTCGCCTCTGCGGAGGAAGAGGGCGCGACGATCGCGTACACCGGCTTCAACGACGGCGCGTACGACTTCACCGGCTTCGGCGGCATGGACGAACAGACGCGCAAGCAGTTCGCCGCGCAGGTGGTCTGGACGCTCGCCTCCGCCGGCGTGACCGGACCCTATAACCTGCAGGCCGACGGGGAAGCGCTCTTCGACGGTGCCGACAAGCTCACCGTCGACGACTTCGCCGAGTTCAGCCCGCTCGTGGACCTCGTGGGCGACAGCACGCTCTATTCGCTTACCGACGGCCACGTGTCCCGCGTCAGCGGCGGCACCGCCAGCCAAGTCGACGGCCCGCTTGGGCAGGGCGGCAACGTCATGACCGCCGACATCTACGGCGAGGACGCCTGGGCCGGCGTCTTCGGCGACGGACCAGAGGGCGAGGACGACACGTTCCGCGTCGGCCGCTTCGGCGGAGGAGACGAAGAGGTAGTGAAGGGCAAGACGTTCTCCAGGCCCACCTTCGAGCCGAACGCGGCCGCCGTGTGGATCGTTGCGGAAGGCAAGAACGTGCTGCGCACGTGGCAGTCCACCGCCACCGGCGAGTACACCACGAGCGAGATCACCGTCGACCTGCCGGAAGGCGTGGAGGGCAACATTTCGGTGCTACGCCTATCGCGAAGCTCAGCGCGCGTGCTCATGATCATCGACGGCCACCTGTACACCGGCATCGTGCAGCGCGGGCAGACCGGCGATCGCTCCATCGTGAACGTGATGGAGTACGCCTCCGAGCTCGGCGGGTCATTCATCACCGCCGAGTGGCAGCCGGACGGGTCGCTGCTGGCCGGGACCTCCAGCGCGGCCGCGCCGGTGCTGCGGGTGGAGCAGGACGGTTTCTCCACGGCCACGCTGTCCGCGGGCAACATTTCCGCGCCGGTGGTGGCCGTGGGAACCTCGCCGAACATGCTCTACGTCACCGACGCCAACGCGTTGCTGCAGATGCCCATCTCCGGTGCGGACAACCCGCTGTGGCGCGAGGTCCCGGGCCTGCTGGGCACCCGCGCGCTGCCGATTGTGGCCCGCCACTAGGCAGCGGTTCCGGGGGAGGGGGGAAGACAATGCTTGGGGGCGTCGCCGACCTGATCCTGCCGCGCTACTGCGCCGGCTGCGGCGAGCCGGGCGCGGTCCTGTGCGGGCGTTGCCGCACCCTGCTGGCGGCGCCACCGACCCGCGTGTTCCCCAACGTCGCCGTCCACGCGCCCGTCTTCGCGCTCGGCCCGTACGCGGGGGCACACCGCGGCGTCATCCTGGCGATGAAGGAGCGCAAGAACCTCGCGGTGCGCCGCCACGTCGGCGCCGTCATCGGGGCCGCGGTGGAATTTCTCGAGGTGCGCGGTGACCTCGCGGACGTGGACGTGCTCGTCCCCGCCCCGACCCGTGCCGCGAGCGCGCGAGAGCGTGGCGGCGACCCGGTGCAGGCCGTGTGCCAAGCGAGCGGGCGCGCGACGGTGCCCGCGCTGGAGTTGGACCCGCGCACCGCGGACCAATCCGAGCTGGACGAGGCGGGCCGCAGGGCCAATCTGGCGGGGGCAGTGCGGGTGACGGCTACCCCCGCAGGGAACGTGGTGGTCGTAGACGACGTAGTGACTACGGGGGCAACGCTGGGGGCAAGCGTGGCCGGGCTGCTGGCCCACGGGGTGCGGGTCGTCGGCTGCCTCACGCTGGCCGAGGCGTGAATAAACGTGCAGGCAAGGGTGGGTTCTGCGTGGTACATGTGCCACCGGCTGCGAGGCGCAGGAGCGTTCAGGAAACTGGGCGGGAGTTCTTTGTAAAAACAGACATATTGGTTATGACCAGTTGTATAGTGGACGTAGACCGAGTTCCTACTACTCAAGGGAGGACGCAGATGACTTCTGCAGACCAACACGACAGCCTGAGCCCTAACGCGCAGGTGACCATCACCGGCCGAAATGTCGATGTCCCTGAGCACTTCCAAGAGCGCGTAAACGCCAAGCTTGCCAAGGTGGAAAAGCTTGACCCGTCGCTCACCTTCTTCCACGTCGAGCTGCAGCACGAGCCCAACCCGCGCCGCGAGGCGCAGGCGCAGCGCGTGCAGATCACCGCAACCGGCAAGGGCCACCTCGCTCGCGCCGAAGCGAAGGAGGACAGCTTCTACGCCGCGCTCGAGTCCGCGCTGGGCAAGATGGAGCGCTCCCTGCGCAAGGTGAAGGTCCGTCGCCAGGTTGCCCGATCCGGCCACCGCGCGCCGAAATCCACCGGCCAGATTGCCGCTGAGCTGGCGCAGGAGGCCGAGGAGGCACGCGCCCAGGCGGAGAACAACTACGACGTTGACCCGTACGCGGCCACCATTGAGGATGTGGAGCCGGGCCAGGTCGTGCGCCGCAAGGAGCACTCCGCCACCCCGATGAGCGTGGACGAGGCCCTCTCCGAGATGGAGCTGGTGGGCCACGATTTCTTCCTCTTTGTGGATGAAGAATCCAAGCGCCCGTCCGTGGTGTACCGTCGCCACGCCTACGATTACGGCCTGATCGTCCTCGCGGACGCCGAGGCGTAAGCGCTGACGCCGGCTGTACCGCCCGCGCATCCCGGGTTCGCACGGGGTGCGCGGGCGATTGTTGTGTGCGGCTGTTGTGTGCGGCGGCGGAGGGGAGGGGGCTCGGGGGCGTCGATAAGCATGCGCCCTTGCGCTCACATCAACCTTTTACCGGACAGTTAGGCCGGTGGTTGCCAACAGCTGGAGGAATATGCGTACAATTGCCCGTTGGTACACCATAATGAACTCCACGTAGAACGCGTTTTTCGCATTCGCTACGCCAAGAACTGACTCAAGAAGGATTCGCACAACGTGTTTGGACTTTCCAAGTTGCTCCGCGCCGGTGAAGGGCGCACCGTCAAGCGCTTAGCCAAGATTGCTGACCAGGTCATGGCGCTGGAAGGTGAATACGAAGCCCTGACCGACGAGGAGCTCAAGGCGAAGACTGACGTGTTCAAGCAGCAGGTTGAGGAGGGCGCGTCGTTGGACGACATCCTCGTCGACGCGTTTGCCACCGCCCGCGAGGCGTCGTGGCGCGTGCTGGGGCAGAAGCACTACAAGGTGCAGATTATGGGTGGTGCGGCGCTGCACTTCGGCTCCGTCGCCGAGATGAAGACCGGTGAGGGCAAGACCCTGACCTCGGTGCTGCCCGCATACCTCAACGGCCTGTCCGGCAAGGGCGTGCACATCGTCACGGTCAACGATTACCTGGCCAAGCGTGACGCGGAAATGATGGGCCGTGTGCACCACTTCCTCGGCCTGGACGTGGGCGTGATCCTCTCCGAGATGCGCCCGGACGAGCGCAAGAAGGCCTACGCGGCCGCGATTACGTACGGCACCAACAACGAGCTGGGCTTTGACTACCTGCGCGACAACATGACGCGCTCCGTGAACGACATGGTGCAGCGCGGCCACAACTACGCCATCGTGGACGAGGTTGACTCGATCCTCATCGATGAGGCGCGTACGCCGCTGATTATTTCCGGCCCCGTCGACGGCTCGAGCCAGTACTACACCGTCTTCGCGCAGCTGGCGCCGCGCATGCGCGAGGGGAAGCACTACGAGGTGGACCACCGCAAGCGCACCATCGGTATTACTGAGGACGGCGTGGAGTTCGTGGAGGACCAGCTGGGCATTACCAACCTCTACGCGCCGGAGCACTCGCAGCTGGTGAGCTACCTCAACAACGCCATCAAGGCGAAGGAGCTCTTCGAGCGCGACAAGGACTACATCGTCCGCCAGGGCGAGGTCATGATCGTGGACGGCTTCACCGGCCGCGTGCTGGCCGGCCGCCGCTACAACGAGGGCATGCACCAGGCCATTGAGGCCAAGGAGCAGGTGGAGATCAAGAACGAGAACCAGACGCTGGCTACCGTCACGCTCCAGAACTACTTCCGCCTGTACGACAAGCTGGCGGGCATGACCGGTACCGCCGAGACCGAGGCGGCCGAGCTGCACCAGATTTACAAGATGGACGTCGTGCAGATCCCGCCGAACCGTCCGAACCAGCGCCAGGACCGCGACGACCTGATCTACAAGACGCAGGAGGCCAAGTTCGCGGCCGTGGCCGAGGACATTGCAGAGCACTCGGAGAAGGGCCAGCCGGTGCTGGTGGGCACCACCTCGGTGGAGCGCTCCGAGTACCTCTCGCAGCTGCTTACCCGCAAGGGCGTGAAGCACAACGTGCTCAACGCGAAGCACCACGAGGAAGAGGGCCGCATCATCGCCGAGGCCGGCCTGCCGGGCCGCGTGACCGTGTCCACCAACATGGCCGGCCGCGGTACGGACATCGTGCTGGGTGGCAACCCGGAAATTCTGTTGGACGCGAAGCTGCAGGCACAGGGCCTGGACCCGTTTGAAAACGAGGAGGGCTATCAGGAGGCGTGGGACGCACAGCTCCCGGCCGCAAAGGAGCGCTCCAAGCAGCTTGGCGATGAAGTCCGCGCCGCCGGCGGCCTCTACGTGATCGGCACCGAGCGCCACGAGTCGCGCCGCATTGACAACCAGCTGCGCGGCCGCTCCGGCCGCCAGGGTGACCCGGGCGAGACCCGCTTCTACCTCTCGATGCGCGACGAGCTCATGGTGCGCTTCATGGGCCAGTCCATGGAGAACATGATGAACCGTCTCAACGTGCCGGATGACGTGCCGATCGAGGCGAAGATGGTCTCCAACGCCGTGAAGGGTGCGCAGGCCCGCGTGGAGAACCAGAACTTTGAGATGCGTAAGAACGTGCTCAAGTACGACGAGGTGCTCAACGAGCAGCGCAAGGTGGTCTACCGCGAGCGCCAGGAAATCCTGGGCTCCAAGGACATCAAGGACCAGGTCCGCCGCATGATCGACGACACCGTCGGCGCTTACGTCGAGGGAGCCACCATGAACGGTTACGTGGAGGACTGGGACCTGCGCGAGCTGTGGAACGCGCTCGACTCCCTCTACGGACCGACGGTGTCCTCCGAGGAGCTCGTCGAGGGCTCCACCTACGGCAGCCCGGGCGAGATCAGCGCCTCCGAGCTGCGCCAGGCGCTTATCGACGATGCGCAGGCCCAGTACGACAAGCTCGAGGAGAACGTCGCCGCGATCGGCGGGGAAGACCAGATGCGCAACATCGAGCGTTCCGTGATCCTGCCGATCATCGACACCAAGTGGCGCGAGCACCTCTACGAGATGGACTACCTGAAGGAAGGCATCGGCCTGCGCGCGATGGCGCAGCGTGACCCGCTGGTGGAGTACCAGAAGGAAGGTGGCGACATGTTTGCCGCCATGAACGAGGCCGTCCAGGAGGAAACGGTGCGCCAGCTGTTCCTTATCCGCAAGCAATTCGAGGGGCAGAACGGCGCTGAAGGCGCTGAAGGCGCTGACGGTGCTGCGGGCGCGGAGGGCTCCGGCGACGCACCGCAGGGTCAGCAGGCCTAAGTTCCCGTACACTACCGGGCGTGAAGAAAGGAGAGAGGCAATGCAGGGACTGATTATTGATTACGCCGGCGTCCTGGACCAGGACCCGGAGGATGTCGCCCGCTGGCGCGAGCTCATCGCCGAGGTGAAGAAGCAGGAGATCTCCGTCGGCATCCTGTCCAACGAGGAGGCAGACAGCCCGATGGCGGAGGCCATCCGCGAGTGGGAGTTCCGCGGCGACGTGGACGCCGTTGTCCTCTCCGGCGAGGTCGGGGTGGGCAAGCCTGACCGTGCCGCGTTCCAGACTGCGGCCGACGCCATCGACGTGATCATCAACGACTGCGTGATGATCGACGACGACATTGTCAACGTCCGCGCGGCCGTTGAATTCGGCATGATCGGCATCCTGCACACCGCCTTCGAGCGCACCGCGGTGGAGATCCAAACCCTGTTCGGAGTTGAGGGCGAGTTCTAATGCGCGTCTACATCCCCGCCACCTTCGCCATGCTGGAACAGCTCAACGAGCAGGGCGTCCTGCACGCCCGCAACGGGTGGGGCTTCGCCGCCACCCCGGAGCTCACCGAGTTTTTCACCTCCGGCGACCAGGAGGAGATTGAAGCCATCGCGTTCGATGACGCGGCGCTCGCCTCGATCCGCTTGCTCGCCATCGGCGACGAGGAGCGCTTCCCGCACCGCCGCGTCGTCGTGTCCGTCGACGTTGACGCCACCGGCGAGCCGGACATGGGCGAGTCCGTGGTCAAGGTTGCCGGCCCCGTCGAGCTCAAGGACGTCGCTGCCGTCCACGTGGACGTGCGCGAGGCCGAGGACGCCACGAAGCGGGCCACCGAGCTTATCGACGCCGCCGATCTCGGCGACGAGGACGCCGAGCTGGCCGTGGGCGACGCCCAGGACAACTACATGGCGTTCTTCGACCCTAGCGAGCTACCGTTCCTCATCGAGCTGCTTTAGCTCCCACTCATTATTCGAGTGCAGCGCAGCCAACAGGTTGCGCACCGCCGCCGCCCGCCTGCCCACAGGCGAGTCGGCGGCGAAGTCGTCCCACGCGCACTCCGGGTCCGCGGGCGGGCCCAGGTGGGTGCAGCCGCGCGGACAGGTGTCCGCGGCCTCGGACAGGTCCGGGAAGACGTCGATGATCTGCTCCGGCTGGACGTGCGCCAGCCCAAACGACCGGATGCCGGGGGTGTCGATGATCCAGCCGCCGCCCGGGCCGGTGAGCTCCAGGGCGACGGATTGGGTCGAGGTGTGGCGCCCCTTGCCCACGCCGGAGACGTCGCCGGTCTCGCGCTGGGCGTCCGGCACGATGCGGTTGACCAGGGTCGACTTGCCCACGCCGGAGTGGCCGATGAGGGCGGAGACGTGGGCGTCGAGAAGCTGCTTGAGCGTCGCCAGGTCGTCGTCCGTGCCCGTGCGGAGCACCTGGACGTCCAGGTCTGCGATCTCGCGCTCAAAGTCGGTGGGGTCGTCGAGGTCGGACTTGGTCACGCAGACCACGGGGCGCACCCCGCCGACGAACGCGGCGATGAGGGCGCGCTCGACAAAGCCGGTGCGCGGCGGCGGGTCGGCCGCGGCGACGACGATGAGCAAGAGCTCCGCGTTGGCCACGATGATCCGCTCGTAGGGGTCCGTGTCGTCGGCGGTGCGCCGCAGGACGGAGGTGCGGTCGGCGCGTTTGACGATGCGCGCGATCGTGTCTTTCTTGCCCGACGTATCGCCGACGACGCCGACGCGGTCGCCGACCTCCAGGCTCGTGCGCTTGAGCTGGCGGGCGCGGATGCAGTTGACCACCGGGCCGTCGTCGAGGACGACGCCCCAGCGACCGCGGTCCTTGGTGACCACCATGCCGTAGACGGCGTCGTTGTGGCTGGGCCGGTCCTTCGAGCGGGGGCGTTTGCCCTTGCCGGGGCGGACGCGGACGTCGGACTCGTCGTAGTCGGAAAAGCGACGGCCCATTAGCCCTCCACCATCGCGGTCCACATATCGGCGAAGCCCGGCAGGGTCTTCGCGGTCGTGGCGATGTTTTCCACCTGCACGCCTTCTACGGCCAGGCCGAGAATCGCGCCGGCGGTGGCCATCCGGTGGTCCTCGTAGGAGCGCCAGGTACCGCCGTGCAGCGTGGCAGGGGAGATGCGCAGCCCGTCCGGCAGCTCCTCGCAGGAGCCGCCGAGCCGGTTGATCTCCGTGGTCAGCGCCTCGAGGCGGTTTGTCTCGTGGCCGCGCAGGTGCGCGATGCCGGTGAGTTCGGACGGGGTGGCCGCCAGGGCAGCCAGCGCTGCGACGGTCGGGGTGAGCTCGCCGATGTCGCTCATGTCCAGGCGGATGCCGCGCAGGTTGCCGCGCTGCGGGCCGCGCACCTGGAGGGTGTGGTCGGCGCCGGTGGCGTGGAGCTCGACCTCGCAGCCCATGCGCTCGAGGATGTCGCGGATCACGTCGCCCGGCTGCGTAGTCTGGATCGGCCAGTGCGGTACGGCGGCGACGCCGCCGGTGACGGCTGCGGCGGCGAGGAATGGGGTGGCGTTGGACAGGTCCGGCTCGATGACCCACCGGTTTGGCCGGATCGGTTGCGGCTCGACCTTCCAGGTGTGGGCGGTGGCGGTGGTGTGCACGCCGGCGTCGGCAAGCATGGCCACCGTCATCTCGATGTGGGGCATGGACGGCAAGGTGCCGCCGGAGTGGGTGATGGTCACGCCGCGGTCGAAGCGCGGCGCGGCCAGCAGGAGGCCGGAGACGAACTGGGAGGAACCGGACGCGTCGATGGTCACCGCGCCGCCGTCGGCGCGGCCGGTGCCGTGGACGGTGAAGGGGAGTGCGTCGCCCGCCACGGCGACGCCGAGGTGGCGGAGCGCGTCCAGGATGGTGCCCATGGGGCGGGCCTTGGCCTGCACGTCGCCGTCGAAAAGCACCGGGCCCTGCGCAAACGCGGCGACGGGGGGCACGAACCGCATGACGGTGCCCGCGAGGCCGCAGTCCACCTCTGCGCCGTGAAGTTCGCCGGGCGTGACGCGGATTTCCTCGCCGCTGTGGGTGAACGTGGTGCCCATCGCGGCGAGCGCGGACTCCATGAGTTCCGTGTCGCGCGAGCGCAGCGCGCCGACGACGGTGGACTCGCCGTCGGCGAGCGCGGCGAGGATGAGCGCGCGGTTGGTCATCGACTTCGACCCCGGCACCTGCTGCGTGTGCGAGATGGGGTCGGGCGAAAACGGTGCGGTCCACAGTTCAGTCATGCGGTCCATCATAATAGAGGCATGTGTGGACGTTTCGTGCTTTTCACCACCGGCGACGAGCTGCTTGACGCCGTCGGCACCCTGCCCGGGGCCGGCACCGTCGACGCCCCCGACGGCACGCCGCCCGCCCGCTACAACATCGCCCCGACCCAGCAGGTGCCGCTCGTGCGCTTCCAGGAGCAGGAGGCGCTTATCGACGCCGCCCGCTGGGGCCTCCTCCCGTCCTGGAAAAAGGACGAAACGGGGCCGCCGTTGTTCAACGCCCGCGCCGAGACCGTGGCCGAAAAACCCTCGTTCCGCTCCGCCTTCAAGTCGCGCCGCGGCCTGATGGTGCTGGACGGGTACTACGAGTGGAAGGGGGAGAAGGGCAGCAAGCAGCCCTACTTCGTCCGGCCCGAGTCCGGCCTGCTGTTCGCCGCGGCCCTGTGGGAGACCGGTCTGGACCGGTTGTCTACCACGATGGTGACTACCGCGGCGGCTGAAAATATGGCGTGGCTGCACCACCGACTCCCGCTGTTCCTGGCCGAAGATGAGGTGGAGCAGTGGGTGTCCGGCACCCCGGAGGAGGCTGCGGAGCTGCTCGCGCCCTCGCGGGTGGCGGACACGCTGCGCTGGCGGGAGGCGGACCCGGCCGTGGGCAGCGTGCGCAACGAGTACGCGGAGCTGACCGGGGCGGGCGAGCTGACGGACGTGCCCGCGGAGTAGGGGCTTACTGCGCGGCGATGTCGGCGAAGTCCGCGCCGGTGAGGGCGGCGAGGTCCTGCGGGGCGAGCTCCGCGGAGAGCCCGCGTTGGCCGGCGGAGACGATGATGGTGGGGAAGGGGGAGACGGAGGCGTCGATAAGCACTGGCAAACGCTGCAGGGTACCGAGCGGCGAGATGCCCCCGACGACGTAGCCGGTCGCGTGCTGGGCTTTCTTGGGGTCCGCCATCGCCGCCTTCTTCCAGCCGAGTGCTTTGGCGGCGGCCTTGAGGGAGAGGTGGCCGGCGACGGGGACGCAGCACAGCGCCATCTCGCGCTCGTTGGTCTCGTTGCGGACAACGAGCGTCTTGAGCGCGGCGGCGGGGTCCACCCCGAGCTCGTCGACGGAGTGCTCGCCGAAGTGGTCCTGGCTGGCCGCATATTCCAAGATGGTGTGCTCGGTGCCTTCGAGCGCGGCGATCGCGCGCGTGCGTGCAGACATAATTGGTACTCCTTTTGGTTGCTCCCGCCCGATCGTACGCCCGGCGCGTTGCCCTACAATGGCGGGCATGCCCGAGACAGACCTGAAATCGCGCTTCACTGATGAAGCCATGCCCCTGCTTGACCAGCTCTATGGGGGCGCGCTGCGGATGACGCGGAACCCGCAGGACGCCGAGGACCTCGTGCAGGAGACGTACCTGAAGGCCTACAACGCGTTCGATCGGTTCAAGCCGGGCACGAACCTGAAGGCCTGGCTGTACCGGATTATGACCAACACGTATATCAATACGTACCGGAAAAAGCAGCGCCGACCGCTGGTGACCTCGGCGGATGACGTGACGGACAACCAGCTTTATACGTCCAGCTCGCACGAGTCGACGGGGCTGGAATCCGCCGAGGTGGAGGCGCTGAAGCTGATGCCCAATTCGCGGATCTCGCAGGCGCTTAACGAGCTGAACGAGGACTACCGCATGGTCGTGTACTACGCGGACGTTGAGGGGCTGGCGTACAAGGAGATCGCCGAGGTCATGGACATTCCGCTCGGCACGGTGATGAGCCGGCTGCACCGTGGAAGAAAACAGTTGCGCGAGATGTTGAAAGACGTAGCGCGCGATCAGGGCATCGGACTGGATCACGCTGACATGCAGGACAGCGCCAAGAAAAGCGCCAAGAAAGCGGAGGAGAAGTGATGAGCACGCCCGGAAAGCACAACGACGCCGCTGGTCGGAGCCAGGACGGTGCAGGCGGATGCTCGGGGGACTGCAACGACGTGCACCCGCTGCTGTGCGAACTGTTCGATCCGGATACTCCGCCCGCGCGTGTACTGGAAATTCGCGAGCAGATTGCGGCGTGCCCGCACTGTTTTGGCAGGCTTGAATCGGAGCAGGCCGTGCGCGATCTGGTCCGCGATTGTTGCGGGGAAGCGCGGGCGCCGGAGCCGCTGCGTGACCGGATCATCGCTTCCATCACGTCTGTGAGTTACACAGAAATTCGGTATAACTGACCATCAGCCAGTTTTTATTAATCCCGTGATCGCGCAGGTCACGGGATTTTTTGTGCCTAGATTTTGCTGAAATATGGGGGTATAGCAGTTCTTTGCTTAGAGCGTTCCACAGGTGCAAACGGGGGTGATTTTCGGGGGTGGCGATTGGTGAACAATCGCCGCCTAAGTCGGCTGAGGAAACCTAAGTATTTTTTGCCTAGGTGTTTCCTGATTGGTCCGTCTTAGGAAAACATTCAATATTCGGAGGAATGTCCAAAAAGTCCAGGTTGCTGGGAATGATAGCTGTGATTGCATGTATAACTATTCTTAAGGGGTATAATATACACTCTTGTGGACTGTTGAACAATTCTTATGGTTCTTAAATGTCGGCCGCATTTCGGGAGCGGTTGTAGAACAATTTACGTATGCACGTGACCACAAATCCCAGCCAGACCCTGATAACGTGTTGAACAATCAGTAAATAGAACGGATAAAACGGTAAAAATTCGTAGTTGGATTTACACAGCTTCCCTCTGCATACTCCTCGTGCATAAACTAAAGCCCGTAAACAACAGAACAGACACGCTGCGGACAGCGCACGGACACCATCCACGCGGCCCGCTGAACCGAGAAGAGGAACCAGTCATGAACGCCATCGCCCGCAAAGCACTTGCCGCCACTTGCGCGCTCGCAGTAATGGTGCCCGCCTTCCAGGTTCCCGCGGAGGCAAAGGTTGTTGACGACCCAAGCGTGGTCACCGTGACCGCCGACGAGGTCGGCCCCTTCTTCCACAACGTCGAGCTGGACAAGGGCCGCATCTCCTCCTTTAAATTCACCGACCCGGCTTCCGTCGGCGGCACCCAGGACTCTTCCTTCTACATCGACTTCCGCTTCGGCGGCCAGAAGCTTGAGATGAGCGGCGCGAACACCAAGGTGCAGACCCGCAAGGACGGCAAGGCCGACGTGATCACGATGCGCAACGAGGACCGCAACCTCGGTGTACAGTTCACCCGCGAGTTCCGCATCGATGGCAACACGGCCACCGTCCGTACCGAAATCACAAACACCAGCGGCAGCGACTCCTACTACCAGCTGGACATGACCAACCAGATCAACACCGCGCGCGAGCTGCAAGGGTCCTACGAGGACGGCCGCTTCACGGTCGGCCCCGAGTCCCTGGGCTACGATACGGAGATCTCCTTCGATGGCGCGACCTACTCCGGCGCTGCGAGCTCCTTCAACGGCACGACCAACCCGGACGAGGTCGGCTTCGTCGACGAGTCCGGTGCCCAGTTCCAGCGCGGCCGCTGGTTCGACGACATCGCCGCCGGCCAGACCGTCGTCGCAGAGACCACGATGACGATGCACACCCAGGACGGCGCCGAGGACACCGACGGCGACGGCCTCGCCAACGCTTGGGAGGAGCAGGGGCTCACGCTTAACGACGGCACCGAGCTCCCCCTCAACGCATGGGGCGCAGATCCGAACCGCCCCGACATCTTCCTGCAGATGAACTGGATGCCGTCCGAATACGAGTCTCTCGGCTGCTTTGACAATCCGCAGCAGGCAGCCTGCGCGGACGCAAACACGAAGAGCTACCGCCCGAGCAACGACATACTGCAGCAGCTTGTCGACCTCTTTGCGGACCACGACGTGAACCTGCACATCGACGCCGGCGAGTCCTACACCAACATCCCGAACTACTCGGAGCGCCACGGTGGCGTCTACGGCGACTACACGAAGTACTACTTCCAGAACGAGTCGCAGGGCGTCAAGCTCATGGACAACATCGATGAGATGCTGGGCGACCGCTCCGCAGTCTTCCGCAGCGGCATGGTCGGCGACCAGATGGACCCGAGCACCTACTCGGTGGGTGTCTCCACGGTTGGTGACAACGCGTTCTACGTGGCCAACCACGACCGGATGACCACTGACGAGCAGTTCCGCAACACCATCCTCCACGAGCTGGGCCACACCCTCGGCCTGGACCACAACGGCTCCACCAAGTTTGCCAACCAGGTCCCGGACTCCGACTACCTGCCCAACTACCACTCGGTGATGAACTACCTCTACCAGTTCAGCCACTTTGACTACTCCGACGACGAGTCCGTCTCCGGCGGCGAGCTGCCGCAGGAATGCTACAACCCGGGCGCAAACTGCTACACCGGTGACTATCGGGTCCCCGCCGACTGGGACAACCTGATCATCAACACCGGCCACATTGGCAAGCCCGTGGGCACCGCCGGCGTCAAGAGCACGAAGGTTGATGCCGCTGCCGCGAAGACTGCAGCCAAGTACCAGCAGGACCTGACCAAGGCGGAGAAGAACGAGGGCACCGTCGACGTCGAGGTGGCAAGCTCCAACCTCGAGGCGGGCAAGGTCGGCAAAGTCACCCTGAAGGTGAACAACAGGGGCGCGGACCTGAACCGCTACACCGTCCAGGTGGTCACCCCGCACGGCGACGCCTCCAGGGACATCGTCCTCGACGGCGCGCTGACCGACCGTGACGAGGCCACCGTCACCGTGCCGGTGACCGCTGGCGACGCAGCCATCATGCCGCTTGACGTGAAGGTCACCAACGAGAAGGGCGAGACCGCCTTCGAGGACCGCTTCGCCGTTGACGTCAAGGCCGGCAAGGCATCCGCGAACTCTGCAGCGATGGCAGGCGCTACCAACGCGCCCGCAAAGACGACCAAGACCGCGAAGTCTCAGGAGGCTGCTACCGAGACCGCAACGGCAAATCCGACCGTCGAGGCGGCACCGTCCAAGGCGGCGCCGGCGAAGTCGAAGGAGTCGACCAAGAACGACGACGGTGCAATGACCACGGTGGCGTCGCCGAAGACGCAGGACCAGCCGGAGAAGAAGGAGCTGCACACGGCTTCCGACGACAGCCGTGCGGAAGGCGGCCCGAACATCGCCGCCATCATCGTGCCGATCATCGCGATCCTGGCCATCATCGGCGGCGCTGCCGCTGCCCTCGGCTCCGGAGTGCTCGGCTAAGCGTGTTCGGCTAAGTGAGACGGATTGTGCGGAAGGCCTGGCCATGTTGGCCAGGCCTTTGGCGTATCTACGCGAGGGTTTCTTGTGTGCGGAGGCGGAGTTTTCCGGGCTCTGGGGGGGGGTGAGTTTGGGTGCGGTGAGGTGGCGTCTGTGGGTGCGGTGGTGCGCGGCCAGATGGAGCTAGCTCCGTTTGGGTGGTGGGTTGGGTGCCGACCTGGGGTTTTGTTGGTGTCGGCGGGCCAGATGGAGCTAGCTCCGTTTGATGCGTTCTTGCGGTTGGCGCGATCCTCACCGGGGTAGGCAGCGCGCCCGGACAGAGCAATCAGGCCAGCAACAAACCAAGCCAGCAACAAGTGCCGCCGACCCCGCGCATGACAACGCCCCCTCGCCGACATTGTGGGAAAGTCGGGGAGGGGGCGCTGCGCTGTTCTTAAGAGTTAGGACGCTTGCCGCGGTTTGCACTCTTCTTGCGACGGTCCTTGCGCTTACGACCACGCTTGCTCATGGGAGCCTCCTTAGTTCTGTTCGGTTCTGGGCGATCAAAGTTCAGGTACTCCACTTTATCGCTCGGACGTGCCTACAGGGAAATTGTCCCTGCTTCACGGGGATGTACGCCCGGGCGACGCGATGCGTGATGCGGAGTGGGGGAGTTCGCGTTACGCAGACAGGCGGGCGCGGTTGCGAGCCAGTGCCTTGTTGCGACGCTTGATGGCGCGACGCTCCTCCTCGGACAGGCCGCCCCACACGCCGGCGTCCTGGCCGGTTTCCAGGGCCCACTTCAGGCACTGGGAGGTGACGGGGCAGCGGTTGCAGACCATCTTAGCCTGGGCGATCTGGGACAGGGCAGGGCCGGAGTTACCGACAGGGAAGAACAGTTCCGGGTCCTCGTCGCGGCAAATTGCTTCGTGGCGCCAATCCATGATGAAATACTCCTTACATAAGCGTTGAACAGGTTTCGCGCACACCACTTCTTCGCCTCTTCGCGGGAGGCGAGTTGCAAACTAAGTTTGATTCCAGGTTCCGGGCGGTGTTCCCAGCGGTGGGATCCGGCTGCCGGTTTCCCTGGCGTTAACCCTGTGGTGTCTTGGGGTTAAGGGCTGTGTTACCAGCCCGTTGTTTTTGCTACCTGAGAATAATGGCACGAATTGCCAGTGCGCGCTAGGGGTAGAGGCCGAAATGTGACACTAATCATATGAATTTTTCCCCTCCGCGCAGTTCATATTGGGATTTCCAACGAATTTGGGAACGCGTCATCAACGGTTTGAACTGCGCAAATGGGAATTTTTGCGCACGCACACGCGGGTGGGAAGGTCAAATCAAGAAACTGTGATTCCGCCCCGGTTCTTCCGCGATGGCTGTGACGGTGCTGCTACTGCAGCCGGTGATGTCGCGGTGAAGTCGACCGCAAAGTGACGGTTAGACTAACAAGACGTGACTGAAAAGAAATCCCGCTCTCCTCGTCAACCACGCCCGCCAATGGACCTGGAAACGGCACGGCGTGCCTCCGCGGTGGTTCCGCCCATCATGCGGTTCGGCGCCGTCGTCGTCCTCGTCCAATGCCTTGCCATATTTGTGTACGCGGGCAGCCTCCTCGTCGCCCAGGTCCGCGGGGTGCAGGACAGCTCGCTGGAGTCCGATTCCGCAGCGACGCACTTCGTCCCCCTCGGCACTGCGGTCTTCCTGCTCATCATCTTCGGCTTTGTCGCGTTCGTGGCCATACGCACGCTGCAGGGCCGGCCGCGCAGCACGGGCGCAATCGTCCTGATCCAGGCGATCCTCATCGGTGTCGCCTTCTATATGGTGACCGGCGGCGCGGTCGCCCTGGGCATCGTTACCGGCATCTCCGCCGCACTCGTGTTGTTCACCGTGTTCCACCCGCAGACGGCGCAGTACAACGAAGCCCGTTACGAGCTGCGCAAAGCAGAGCGCTAATCGACGCCCCGGTGCCCGCGACTACTCGGCGCTGAGCGCGACGATCTCGTCGCCGCGCTTTTCCACCACGGTGGTGCCCGCGGAGTCGATGGAGATCGGCCCGTTGTAGTCGCCGCGGTCCACGGGGATGATCTTCTCTACGGAGTTCTTGTCCCAGTTGATCACCGCAATGCCGGAATCCGAGGCGTAGAGGAGGCGGTCGTCGGCGGAGAAGCCGGTGCCCTTCGCGCCCTGGAACACGCCGGTGACGTTGAGCTCGGCGGGGTCCAGGAGCAGAAGGTAGTCGCCCACGTGGTACGTCATGTGGTGGGGGAGGTCGTGGACGGGGAGGATGCGGGTGGCGTCGTCAAGCTGCTCAGGCTCTGGCAGCTCCGGGACCTCCGAGACCTTGAGCTCCTTGCCGTCCTTGTTGTAGGAGCGTACCTCTGAAGACTGCGGGTCGTAGATCGCGGCGGCGTCCTGGGAGATACCGACGAGGTAGGCGCCCTCGGGGAGCTCGACGGAGCCGTTCATCTCCGGCGAGCGGGAGTCCTCCGGGGTGGCGTTTTGGAAGCGGAGGAATGTGCCGCCGTCGCACACCTCGGTGACGGCGAGGAGCTCGGTGCGGGTGAGCGCCGACGTGATCGGGCACTCGTTGGGCTGCATGTCGGGCTCCTGCGGGGCCTCGATGGTGCCGTACTCCACGGTGCGCACCAGGTCAGAGCGCCACAGCTCGACGTGCTGCGAACTGACGTACCCGACGCGGTCGTTGGAGGAGACGTTCGCCACCTGTTCGGGGCCTGGGGCGGAGCGTGTCGACGCGTACTCGCCGGTCTTTGCATCAATACCCACGACGTCGCCGCAGCCGCCATTGCCGCGGTAGTCCGCAACCACCTTGTCCCACGCCCCGGCGAGCGTGCACAGCTCCTTGTCGCGAGTGTACGTCCAGGCGGTGTCGCCCTCCGGGGTGGTGGCGGTGATGGTGTGGTCGTTGTACGTGATGATGAGGCCGTTGACCACCAGCGGAGCCGAGTTGGGGGAGGAGTCGGGCAGGCGGAACGACTCGGTGAGCGACTCTGGCACGACCGCCAACTGACCGTAGTCCTCCTGCTGCTCCGCAGCCGGGGTGAGCTCGGAAGAGCGAATCGGCGCGGTGAAGAACGCTGTGGCCAGGAGGCCTGCCGATACGGCGGTTATGACACCGGTGGCGATCAGATCGCCCCGGGTACGTCGCAACGGTGAATTCAACGCCGGTTCCTTCCCTGCTTTTTCTGGCTCTTTTCCGCTGGCCGTTTTGGCCGCGCCCCGAGAACTTTACGCGGGCGGCCCACGGTTGGTGCAGCCGAGTCCGGAATGTCCAGCGCCTCGAACAGTTCCGGGGAGGTGGAAAACCAGGTGGGCAGCTCCTTCTTGCCTAGCGAGAGCTCGGAATCGATGAGTTCCCACTTGTGTTGCTCGTCGAACCCGACCAGGGTGACCGCCGTGCCGGAGTGGCCGGCGCGCCCGGTGCGTCCGATGCGGTGGACGTACGTCATCGGGTCATCCGGGGTCTGGTAGTTCACCACGTGCGTGACGTCGTCGACGTCGATGCCCCGGGCCGCGACGTCTGTGGCCACGAGGATCTCCACCTCGCCGGTGCGGAACGCGTCGAGTGACTTCTGCCGCGCCTCCTGGCGAAGGTCACCGTGGACGGTGCCGACGGGGAAGCCGCGCTGCGCCAGGTCCTCGGCGACCTCGGCGGCGGTGCGCTTCGTACGCGCGAAGATAATGGTGCGCCCGCGGTGCGGGGCCTGCAGGAGACGTGCGAGGACTTCCGGCTTGTCCATCCGGTGGGAGCGGAACACCACCTGTTTCGTGCTCGCATGGGTGGCCGACGCGTTCGGTGCCTCGGCGCGGATGTGCACGGGGGTGCGCATCATCGAGCGTGCGAGCGTGAGGATCGGTGCCGGCATCGTCGCGGAAAAGAGCAGAGTTTGGATCTGCTCCGGCAGCGCCGCCCACAGCTTCTGGATGTCGGGAAGGAAGCCCATGTCCAGCATCTCGTCGGCCTCGTCGAGCACGAGGATGGCCACCTGACTCAGCGAGAGGTCGCCGCGCTGCAGGAGGTCGAGCAGGCGGCCCGGGGTGCCGACGATGACGTCCACGCCGGCGTCGATAGCCGCGAGCTGCTCCTCATACGGCCTGCCGCCGTAGATTGTGGCGACACGGACCGGGGTGTGTATGGAGGCGCGCTCGAGGTCCTCGCCGACCTGGGCGGCGAGCTCGCGCGTGGGCACGACGACGAGGGCGCGCGGCGTGCCGTCGAGTTCCGCAATCGCGGCGTCATCAAACACGCGGTCCAGCAGGGGGATGCCGAAGGCGTAGGTCTTGCCCATGCCGGTGCGGGCCTGCCCGATGAGGTCGCGCCCGTCGAGCGCGAGTGGGATGGCCAGCTCCTGGATGGAGAAGGTCCGCTCGATGCCCTGCTCCGCCAACGCGTCGAGCAGCTCGGCGGCGACACCGAGTTCCTCGAATGTCGGGGCGGGGCGGTGTTCACTCTCAGCTGATCTAGGCACACGCTCATCTTAGCTTGAGGCCGTTACAATAGGGCCACCGCTTAACAACGAGCCGGTACAAGCAAAACTACTAGTGAAGGAACGTGACCCGCTTTTATGGACATCAAGTTTGGTCTGGCCGACACCGCGCGCGAACTCGTGATCAAGCTGCCGGAAGGGCAGGAGGACATCCTCAGTGTGGTTGAACAGGCGATTGAGTCCGGGCAGTCGACCCTGAAGGTGGTGGATGAGAAGGAGCGTACCTACCTCATCCGCACGGACCGGATCGCGTACGTGGAGCAGGGCTCGGCCACCGCGCGCTCTGTCGGCTTCATGCGATAGATTGAGAGGTTATGACGACGAGGCAGAGCAACGCCGAGTGGCCCGACGCGAACGACCGGCGCGATGTGGACGCACCGGGTGCGGATGACGCAAACGCCAACGCGGAGGACTTCTTCGGTGAGTGGGACGGCGACGATGACGGCGGCGAAGGCCGCCTCGTCCGCTTTGCCCGCGAGTACGGGTGGCGTGCCTACGCAATCCCGGTCCTCGCGGTCCTGACGCTGCTCGTCGTAGTGAACATGTTCCAAAACCCGGGCTCTCCCGTGGTGGACGCTGCCGGATCGGAGGGGCACTCCGAGCGCGGAATTGGCGCCGCAGGCCAGGATTCGAGCAACGACGAGGGCGACGTCGAGCGCAAGCCCGCCGAACTGCCGGAGGGGGTGCAGAACGCGTTGGAGCTGCCGCCGGGTGGACCGATCGCGGAGGCCGGAGAGGGCACGTACCGCGAGGTGGGCGCGCCGGGCGCCAACGGGGGCAAGGGCGACGAGCTGACGCTGCGCTACGTCGTCGAGGTGGAAAACGGGGTGGATACCAACCCGTACGGCGGCGACCAAGCCGTCGCTGAAATGGTGGACGCGACGCTGCTGGATCCGCGCAGCTGGACCAACGACCCGCGCTTCCGCTTCGAGCACGTCTCCGGCGCTGACAACCCGGACGTGAAGATCCGCCTTACCTCGCTGAAGACCGCGCAGGAGATGTGCGGCATGGAGCTGGACATGGAAACGAGTTGCCGGACCATGATCACGGGGGATGACACCGTCGTGCTCAATGAGGCCCGCTGGGTGCGCGGCGCAGCGCCGTTCGAGGGCGACCTGGGCCGCTACCGCCAGTACCTGATCAACCACGAGGTGGGGCACGCCCTTGGTTTCGCATCGCACGAGCCGTGCCCGGCGGATGGCGCCCTCGCGCCGGTGATGATGCAGCAGACCCTGAGCCTGAACAACGGCCAGCTGCACTCCTTTGACCCGGAAGAGGTCTACCCGGATAACCCGGACACGTGCCTGGCCAACCCGTGGCCCTACCCGCGCCCTGCGGCGAGCTAGGGGGGCGCCTTGATTCCGGAGCACGTACTTTCCGCCTTCCAGTTGGAGGGGCGCGGCACGCCGACCTCGCCCGCGTGGGACAACGGCCTGCGCTTCGGCCACGTTGTGGTGGCTCGCGCGACGCAGACCGCCGCCTGGTCGGGCAAGGTGCGCGACAAGCTGGGCGATTCGCTCGGCGGCGTCCGCTTCGCGCGACCGGTGCGCTCCACCGACGGCCGCCTCGTGGTCAACGGGTTTTGCGCCAACGAGTTCGCGCCGGGGGAGCCGGCCGCGCGCGTCGATGAGGCGATCGCTGCGGCGTTGCTTATCGACGCCCCACTCACCCAGTTCAACGCCCCACCCGCACCCCGCGACGATGCATGGGCGGAGGCGGACCGCGCGGCCTGGCGAGGCTTCGACCTGGACCCCGCGGAGAACCAGCTGGTCACCGCCCATATCGATTTCCTCGCGTGCTGCCTGTTTTCCGGCACGGAGGCGCCGGTGGTGACGGAGCTGGTGCCCTCGGTGAACCCGCGCCCCCGCGGCTACACGGCCGCGCTGACGATGGTGGACGGCTTGCTGGCCGGGGCGGTGGATGACGGTGTGGTGTCGCGCTGGGCGCACATCCCCGACGTGGGGTTCTTGGCGGAGCGGGCGCTCGAGTTCCGCGAAATCGCAGCCCGCACCACCGGTGCGAACATAGGTTCGAGGGTTTCCTGGGTGCGCGAGGTCCTCGTGTCCGCCTAGCCTGGCAGACTAGGGCGCATGCCAACCCCACGCACCGAACCGATGACTCCCGCCGCGCGGATCCCCCGCGCGCGCCTTGTCCCGCGCCGCCGCACGACCGCGCAGCGCTCCTGGCCCGTTGCGCTTCCGGCGAGCGGGCTGTGGAAGGTCACCGGCGAGGCCGGCTCCGGCGTGTCCAGCTTCCTAGTGGATACGGCGGTGGCCGCGGCGCTTCGGCTGGCCGAGCAGGGCAGGGACGCTAGCGGCATCGTCGTCGTGACGGACTCCAAGGAGGCGGCGGCCCGGCTGCGCGCAGAGATGTCCGACCGGCTCGCGCGCAGCGGGTTTGTCGCCAGCGAGCCGATGGTGCGCTCCGTCCATTCGCTCGCGTTCGCGGTGCTGCGGCAGCGCTTCGACGAGGAGATCCGCCTGATCTCCGGCGCCGAGCAGGACGCCGTGATCCGCGAGCTTCTTGCCGGCCAGGTGGAGGACGTACGCGGCACCTGGCCCGAGGAGCTGCGCCCCGCGATGGGCATGCTCGGCTTTGCCCGACAGCTGCGCGATGTGCTCCTGCGCGCGGTCGAGCGCGGGCTCACCGCCGACGAGCTGCGCGGACTCGGCGAGCGCTACGACGTGCCCATCTGGTGCGCCTCCGCCGACTTCCTGCGCGAGTACCAGCAGGTCATGGCGCTCACCCCGGCCACCAGATTCTCCGCGTCCGAGCTGATCAGCGAGGTCCTGCGCGGGGAGGTGCCCAGATGGGACGCAGTGCTTGTCGACGATGCCCAGCACCTCGCCCCCGCCCCCGCCGAATTCGTGCGGCGGCTCCTTTCCGGCGCAGCACTCGGCGTCGTCGGAGGGGATGTCGCGCAGTCCATCTTCCACTTCCGCGGTGCCTCCCCGCGCTTCTTCCACGACTTGGGCGGTCTCGACCACCAGGTGATTGACCTGGGGGAGTCGCGCCGCGACCCCGCGCGGCGCGTGGCCGTCACGCGGAGCGACGCCGCCCAGCATGCCGCGGTGGCGGACGCCCTGCGCCGCGCGCACCTGGAGGACGGGGTGGCCTACCGGGACATGGCCGTCGTGGTGCGTTCCACGCCGATGCTGGAGCCGGTGCGCCGCGCGCTGCTGCACGCCGGGGTGCCGGTGATGCTCAACCCCACCGACGTAGTGCTCGGTGAGCAGCGCATCGTTGCGGCCCTGCTCACCGGCCTGCGCGCGCTGGACCAGGAGCTCACCCCCGCGCAGTGGCGCGACTTCCTGCTCGGCCCCGTCGGCGGCGCCGACCCCGTCACCCTGCGCCGCCTGTTGCGCGGCCTGCGCCGCTGGGCACCCGAGGTGCGCGCGGAGGAGAGCCTGCGCCGCCTGCTGCTCAGCCCTGCGGAGCTGCCGGACTTTGGCCCCGTGCTCACGGACCGCGAGCTCTCGATCCTCACGCGCGTGCGGCGGGTGCTCGACGCCGCCAGGCGGGCGCAGGCGGACGGCGGCAGCGTGGAGGAGGTGCTCTGGGCGCTCTGGCACGCGACCGGGCTGTCGGACCACCTGCTCGCGGTCGCCCTGCGCGGCGGGGCGAGCGGCTCGCAGGCGGACAGGGACTTGGACGCGGTCATGGCGCTTTTCGACGCCGCCGGCGATTTCACCGAGCGCCGCGCCGCCGCGGGAGTGGACTCGTTCGTGGCCGACATTGACGCACAGGAGCTGCCGACCGGCGTGCGCGATCGACGCAGCGCGGCGCCCGACGCGGTGGCGCTGCTCACCGCGCACGGCGTGGCGGGCCGCGAGTTCGCGCGCGTCATCGTGGCCGGCGTGCAGGAGAACTCGTGGCCGAGCCTGGGAGAGACTGGCTCGCTCTTCCGTCAGGAGGACCTCATGGACCTGCTGGACAACGGGGTCGAGCCGAACGTGCCAATCTCGCGGACGGCCGAGCGCCTGGCCGAGGAGCGCCGACTGTTCTGGGTGGCTGTCACACGCGCGACGGATCGCGTGCTCGTCACCGCGGTGGACGATCAGGACGGTGACGAGCTGATCGTCCCCTCGCGGTTCATCGAGGAGTACTGTCGCGACTTCGACATCGAGGCCCAGGACGTGGAGCTCGCCCGAGAGACCAGCGGGGTCGGGGGCGACGCGGAGCCGGAGGCGCGGGTGCGCCTGCTCGCCCGGGACGAGATCGTCGCGGAGCTGCGCCGGGCGCTCGCCTCGCCCGAGAGCAGCGAGGCGGTGCGGGAGCAGGCGGTGCGCCAGCTGGTGCGGCTGGCCCGAGCCGGTGTGCCCGGGGCTGATCCTGCGCAGTGGTGGGGGATCGGAGGGGCGTCGGTAAGCACTGCCCTGGCGGAGGCGACGACGCTGTCACCGTCGCGCATCGAGCGGCTACTGCAGTGCCCGATGCGCGAGGTGCTTGAGCGGATGGTTGGGCTGGATGACAACCTGGCGATGATTTACGGGTCGATGGCGCACGCGTACCTGGAGGCGCTGGGGCGCGGCGTGGATGAGGCGGAGGCGCGCGCGGCGGCGGTGGCGGCGCGGCGCGACGCCGAGGACGGGCCGGCGTGGAAGGCGGAGCGCGACGTGGCGGACTTCGAGGCGATGCTGGAGCGGACCGCGCAGTGGCTGGAGGAATCCAGAAGCGCGTTTACCCAGGTCGGAGTGGAGATCCCGGTGAGCGTGGACGTGGACGATACGGTGCGCATCGCCGGGCGGCTGGACAGGCTCGAGCGCGAGGAGTCCGGGAAGGTCCACATCGTGGACCTGAAGACGGGAAGCGCAGTGCCAACGAACGCCGACACGGCCGAGAACATGCAGCTCGCCGCCTACCAGCTGGCGCTGTCGCGGGGGCGGATCGACGGGAACGCCGTCACCACCGCGCGCGACGGCGACGAACCGCTGGAGGTTGGTGGGGCCGTGCTGGTCTACCCGAATGCGGAAAAATCGAAGCGCGCCACCCGCGAGCAGGCGCCAAAAACGCCCGAGGAGCTGGACGCGCTCACACAGCTGTTGGAGCCGCTGCCGGCGGCGCTGGCGGGGCCCGAGCTGCGCGCCGTGGCCGGGCCGCATTGTGAGCGCTGCGCGGTGCGCGCCCTGTGCCCAGTACAACCGGAAGGAGAGGTGGTCACCCGTGTCGCAGACAACGCCTGATATGTCACCAACCGTGCTCTCGCGGTACCTGCAGCAAAAGTTCCCGCCCACCGAGCAACAGGCCGACGTGATCGGCGCGGCTCCGGGCCCGCTGCTGGTGGTCGCCGGCGCTGGGGCCGGAAAGACGGAAACCATGGCCGCGCGCGTGGTGTGGCTCGTGGCCAACGGCTACGCCCGCCCCGACGAGATCCTGGGCCTGACGTTTACGCGCAAGGCGGCGCAGGAGCTGGGCAAACGCATCCGCGACCGGCTCGGCACGCTGGCCGCCAACCGGGACCTGGTGCGCCGCCTGGACCCGGGCGGGCAGCTCGCGGACGCGCTGCAGGTCATCGCCCCGACCGTAGCTACGTACGATGCGTACGCGGGGGACCTCGTCCGCGAGTTTGGGCTGCTCGTTCCTGTGGAACCGGACTCGCGGCTCATCACCGCGGCGGAACTGTACGCCATCGCCACGGAGGTGGTCACCGACTACCCCGGACGCATCATTTCCGCCGACGGGCGCAACCCGTCCGTGTCCACCGTGGTGGACGGGCTGCTGGCGCTGATGACCTCCATGGGCAACGAGCTGACCACGCCCGACGAGGTAGACCAGGACGCGGCGGCGTTCCTCGCGGAAACGGAGTCGCTGCCCTTGGCGCCGCGGGCGCGCACCGAATTCACCAAGAAGCTGCGCGGATGGCGCGCGACCCAGGAGGAACGCCGCGCATACCTGCCGCTGGCCCGGGCCCTCAACGAGGAGCTGCGGGCGCGCGGGGTGGTCACGTTTAATGAGCAGATGTCGGTCGCCGCCAAGCTGGCGCGCGACCACCAGGGCGTGGGTAAGGCGCAGCGCCAGCGCTTCCGCGTGGTCATGCTGGACGAGTACCAAGACACCTCGCACGCCCAGCGCGTGCTACTGCGCAACCTGTTCGGGCAGGGCGCGGACCCAGACCTCACCGTGACCGCCGTCGGCGACCCGATGCAGGCCATCTACGGCTGGCGCGGGGCCACCGCCGCCAACCTCCAGGCCTTCGTCCACGATTTCCCGGCTGCGGGCGGCGCACCCGCGCCGAAGAAGCAGCTGACCACGTCCTGGCGCAACCCGCCGGAGGTCCTCGCGCTGGCAAACAGCATCTCCGACGCGGTCCTCGGGCGCGGGGACAACCGCGCCGTCGCGCCGCTGGCGGCCCGCCCCGGGGCGCAAGCAGGCGAGGTCGCGCTCGGCTTCTTCGCCACCAACAAGGAGGAACTCGCGTTCGTGGCGGACAACCTGGCCGCCCAATACGCACAGTGCGCGCGGGACGACGCGTCGTTTTCCGCCGCCGTGTTGGTGCGCAAGAACCGGCATTCCGCCGAGGTAGCGGAGGCGCTCGGGGCGCGCGGCGTGCCCTTCGAAATCGTCGGCGTGGGCGGGCTGCTGGACATCCCTGAAGTCGCCGACACCCTCGCGGTGGCCACGATGCTGGTGCGGCCCGCGGACTCGGCAGCCGCGCTGCGCATCCTCGGCGGCCCCGCCGTCGGCCTGGGGCTCGCGGACCTCGCCGCGCTGGCCTCGCGTGCGGTGAACCTGCGTGCGACCGGGGCCAGCGCCGGCGTCGACCCCAGCGGGCCCGAGCACGCGGACCCGCAGACCGCGCAGGAGCGGCTGGCGGCCCAGCTGGACGAGCTCGTGGCCCGCGCCGCGGAACTCAATGCGTCTACCGATCGCCCCGCAGGCCTCGCCGACGCGGTGGCGGACCTGGGCGAGCCCGAGCGATACAGCGAGGAAGGACTGCGCCGCTTGCAGGACCTGGCGGCTAAGCTCCGCTCCCTGCGCACCAACAGCCTGGGCAAACGCCTGCCTGACCTGTTCGCGGACATCATCGACGTCTTTGGCATCCGCACCGAGGTCCTGGCCCGCCAGGGGATGGGCAACACCGCAGGCACCGTCCACCTGGACAGTCTGCTCTCCGCGGTCGCCGCCTACCCCGGCACCAGTGTGGAGGGGCTGCTGGACTATTTCGCGCTCGCCCGCGAGCACGAGGACGGCCTGGCACCCGGCAACGTGCCGACGCGCACGGACCGGGTGCAGATCCTCACAGCGCACAAGGCGAAAGGACTGGAGTGGGACACCGTCGCCGTCCTGCACGCAGACGCCAACACGTACGCGGCCAAGGCGGAGACATTCCTCACCTGGGTCCAGCGCGTGCCCGACGCGTCCTTTGGCAACCCCGAATACTTGCCGGACTTCGGTGAGGTGGAAAACCGCACCCAGTTTGAAAAGGCCGCCGACGCCTGGCTCAAGCTCGTCCGCGCGGGCCTGGCGGAAGAATCGGCGCGCCTGTTCTACGTTGCCGTGACCCGCGCGGAGCGCAAGCTCCTCATCACCGGCTCGCGCCGCAAACCCGACGTGCGCCGCGACGCGAAGCCCTACGAGCACTTCGCCCCGCTGCGCCAGCTGGTCCCCGAGACGGTCGAGTGGGCCGAGGCAGCCGAGGCCGAGGAAACGCCCACCGAGGACGCCCCGGCGCTTGTCGACGCCCCCGCCACCGGCACCTGGCCCGCCTACCAGCTCGCCCCGGGGGAGGTGGAGGCCGCGGGGCGGGTGCGTGGCGTCGAGAAGCTGCCCGAGCTCGCAGAGGGCGAACTCTTCTCGCTCTGGGAACGCGACGTGACCGCGCTCATCGAGGAACACGAACGGGCGAAGTCCCCGGACACGCTGGTGGTCATGCCCGCGGAGCTGACGGCCTCGGACGTCGTCGCGCTCAGGGCAGACGAGGAGCAGTTCGCGCGCCGGGCGCGCAGGCCGGTCCCGTTCAAGCCGAACACCTACGCCAAGCGCGGCACCGCGTTCCACGAATGGCTGGAAGAGTTCTACGGGCAGCGCCCGCTGCTCACGGAGGACGAGCTGCCCGGCGGCGACGAGGCGGAGGTGGACGCCGCGACGCTGCGCCGACTCAAGGACTCCTTCGAGCGCAGCGAGTGGGCCGCCCGGACCCCGGCCCACGTGGAATACCCGTTTGAGCTGGCCCTGGGTACCTCCGTGGTGCGCGGCCGGATGGACGCCGTGTTCCGGGATTCGGGCGGCGCAGGGTGGGTCGTCGTGGACTGGAAGACCGGCGAGAAGCCGAAGCCGGCGCAGATGGAGGCAGCGAAACTGCAGTTGGCCGTCTACCAAGAAGCGTGGCGCAGGATCGCGGGCGATGGCGCCCCGGTGCGCGCGGTGTTCTTCTACGTGCGCACCGGCGAGACCTTCGCACCCGAGCACCTGCCGGGCGCGGACGAGCTGGAACAGCTCCTCGACGTTGACGGTGATAATGTTTCGGATTCGGAGACAATTCCGTCCACCGACCCTGCCGTACCTGCGGCGGAGCGATAGAGCAGAAGGGAGCCCGATTCGATGCAGCTGCGCTACCCCTTTGCCTGGCGCGACCGGGTCCGCGACGACGAGGAGCGCGACGACATCCCAGTCCATACGCTCCTGGACGTCATCAATATTCCGACCGCGGAGCGCACGACGCCGTGGGTGCTCATTGCCCGCCGCTTCGGCTACGCGGCGGTGCTGGTCCTGGCCATGGCGCTCATCGTGTACCTGGACTCGAACGGCTACTCCGAGCCGCTGACGTTTGTGGACGCCCTGTATTACTCGGCCGTGTCGCTGTCCACCACCGGCTACGGCGACATCACGCCGGTGACGCAAGGGGCGCGGCTGGTCAACATCTTCGTGGTCACCCCGGCCCGCGTCGCCTTCCTGATGCTCCTGGTCGGCACAACCCTGTCCGTGCTTACGGAGGACTCCCGTAAGACACTCCAAATTCAGCAGTGGAGGAGAACTGTGCGTAATCACACCATCGTCGTCGGCTACGGCACGAAGGGGCGCTCCGCAGTGGACGCCCTGCTCGCCGGGGACACCGCGCCCACCAGCATCGTCGTCATCGACTCGGACCCGGTCACCCTGGGCCAGGCAGAAAAGCGTGGCCTGGTCACCGTCCACGGCGACGCTACGAAGTCCGACGTGCTGCGCGTCGCCGGCATCACCCGCGCCCGCTCCGTCGTGGTTGCGCCGAGCTCGGACGACACCGCGGTCCTGGTCACCCTGTCCGTGCGCGAGCTCGCCCCCAGCGCCATGATTGTGGCCAGTGCCCGCGAGAGCGAAAACCAGCACCTGCTCATGCAGTCCGGCGCGGACTCCGTGGTGGTGTCCGCGGAAACGACGGGCCGCCTGCTGGGACTCGCCACCGTCACCCCGCCGGTGGTGGAGATGATGGAGGACCTGCTCAGCCCCGACGAGGGCTTTGCCGTGGCGGAGCGTCCCATCGCAGACGACGAGGTCGGCTCCAACCCGCGCCACCTCGCCGACATCGTGCTCGGCGTTGTCCGCTCCGGAGAGCTCTACCGCATGGACGTGCCCGAGGCGGAAACCGTCGAGCCGGGCGACCGCCTGCTCTACGTGCGCATGACCCAGCCGCAGGAGTCGCCCGAGGCGCAGAAGCCGTCGGAGTAGCGCGCCCGTGCTGTTGCTTATCGACGCCACCTCGCACCTCCCCCTCACCGCCGAGGGCGCACCACTCCTGTTTCCGGAGCTTCCGGCGGGGATCGAGGTGACCACCCGGGTGCAGATCACGCCCGAGGTCACCGCCGTGCGGCTGCGCTCCGCCAGCGCCGCCGACCTCGCCCCGCGCACGGGCCACGCGCGCAGCCATGCGGACAACTACCTCGTCTCCCGGGCCGTCGGCCTGCTGGCTGCGCGGGAGCGTTACGCCTTCGACCCCGCAGACGGCTCGCCGCTGACCTGGGGCGAGTCCGGGATCGTCGCCCGCGGCGCGTCCGGTACGCCGATCTTCCCGCGGATCGACCCGTGCGTGATCCGGGTCGTCGAGCACGCCGCCGGCGACCGCATCCTGCTGGGGGAAAACCGCCGCCGCCCGGGGTTCTTCACCTGCATCGCCGGCTACATGGACGTGGGCGAGAGCGCGGAGGACGCGTTCGCGCGCGAGGTCATGGAGGAGACGGGGCGGCGGGTCACCGACATCGCGTATGTTGGGTCCCAGCCGTGGGCGCTGTCGGGCTCGCTGATGCTGGGCTTCCGCGCCCGCACCGTCAACGACGCCCAGGTGGGGGACACAGATGGAGAGCTCAGCCAGGTCATCTGGGCGACGCGCGAGGACCTGGGCGAGCTTACGCTCGCGCCCGAAGGCAGCATCGCCCGGCAGCTGATCGAGCGCTGGGCCGCAGGCGAGATCTAAGAGGGAAGGACAAAGGACGCACCGATGGCAGTGGACTTGAGTTTGTTGGATGAGGACCAGCGCGTGGCAGCCACCGCTCCGCGTGGCCCGGTGTGCATCCTCGCGGGTGCCGGCACGGGAAAGACGCGCACCATCACGTACCGCATTGCCAACCTAGTGGACCAGGGGATCGTGGCGCCCACGAAGGTGTTGGCGGTGACGTTCACGCAACGCGCCGCGGGCGAGATGCGCGACCGCCTGCGCACCATGGGTGTGGGCGGGGTGCAGGCTCGTACTTTCCACGCTGCGGCGCGCCGTCAGCTGCAGTACTTCTGGCCTCAGATCGCCGGCGACCTGCCGTGGAAGCTGCTGGACAACAAGTTCCCGCTCGTGGGCCGCGCGGCGCGCTCCGCCGGGCTGGATTCCGGCAAGGAAATGGTGCGCGACCTCCTCGGCGAGATCGAATGGGCGAAGTCCAGCGTCATCGGCCCGGACGACTACGCCGAGCGCGTCGCGGGGACGAAGCGCACCCCGCCCGCGGACGCGGCGAAGGTGGCCCAGGTCTACCGCGCCTACGAGGAGTCGAAGACGTCGTCGGACGGCATGCTCCTCGACTTCGATGACCTCTTGCTGCACGTCGCGGGCGCGCTGGAGAACGCGCCCGCGGTGGCGGAGGAGTTCCGCGCCCAGTACCAGTCCTTCGTGGTGGACGAGTATCAGGACGTCACGCCGCTGCAGCAGCGCGTCCTGGAGGGGTGGCTGGGCCAGCGCGACGACCTCACCGTCGTCGGCGACGCCAACCAGACCATTTACTCGTTTACTGGCGCGACCCCGGAATACTTGTTGAACTTTTCGCGGACGTACGAGCACGCGACCGTCGTGAAGCTGCAGCGCGACTACCGCTCGACCCCAGAGATCACGGACTTGGCCAACACCGTGATTGGGAAGGCGAAGGGGCGCGAGGCGGGCACCCGGCTCGAGCTGCAGGGCATGCGCGAGCACGGCCCGCAGCCCACGTTCACCGCGTACGATGACGAGCCGACCGAGGCGCGCGAGGTAGCCATCCAGATCAGGGAGCTTCTCGACGCCGGCGTGCCCGCCCGAGAAATCGCCGTCCTCTACCGCATCAACGCACAGTCGGCGGCGTTCGAAGCGGCGCTCGCGGACGCGGGCATCATGTACCAGGTCCGCGGCGGGGAGGGCTTCTTCCAGCGCGGCGAGATCCGCGAGGCGATCCGCGCGCTCGTTGCTGCATCGCGCCGCGGCGACCTGCCGGATGACCCAGTGGCGGTGGCCCGCGCCGCCCTCGGCCCGCTGGGGCTGACGCCGACCGAGCCGGAGGGCGCGAAGGCGCGCGAACGCTGGCAGACCCTCGGCGCGCTGGTGGACCTCATCGAGGAGATCGTGCGCAGCCGCGAGGCGGAGACCCTGCCGGAGGTGCTGATGTCGCTGCGCCGCCGCGCGGACGCGAAGCAGCCGCCGTCGGTGGACGGCGTCACGCTGGCCAGCCTGCACGCCGCGAAGGGCCTGGAGTGGGACGCGGTGTTCCTGGTCGGTCTGGTGGAGAATACGCTGCCGATCTCGCACGCAATCAAGGCGGGCGATGACCAGGTTGAAGAGGAGCGCCGCCTGTTCTACGTCGGCGTGACGCGCGCCCGCGAGCACCTGCGCCTGTCCTGGTCCTTCGCCAGACAGGAGGGCGGGCGCAAGTCACGCAGCCGCTCGCGCTTCCTCGACGGCATCGCCCCCGAGCTGGAGGTGGAGAAGGCCCCCGAGCGGCTGAAGCGCAACCGCCGCTGCCGCGTGTGCAACAACCTGCTGTTCACCCCCGCGGAGAAGACGCTGGGACGCCACGAGGACTGCGAACCCAGCTACGACGAAGCCGTCTTCGGCGCCCTCAAGCGCTGGCGGAGGGACCAGGCGCGCGAGGCCGGCAAGCCCGCCTACATCGTGTTCACGGACGCCACGCTGCTTTCCATCGCGGAGGCCATGCCCGCCGACGAGCACGAGCTCCTCGGCATCTCCGGCGTCGGCCCCGCCAAGATTGAGCAGTACGGCCAGGGCGTGCTGGACACGCTCGCGGAGTTCCGGTGACGCGCGTGAGCGAGCAGCCCTACCGCGTCATCCGCTCGGCCCGCCGCACCCGGTCGGTGCAGGCGCGCCTGGTCGGCGGCGTCGTGGAGATCCGAATCCCCGCGCGGTTCTCGCAGGCGCAAGAGGACCAGACCGTGGAGGAGATGCTCGCGCGCGTCGCGAAGAAGACGCAGGCGAGCGCGCTCAACGACGCCACCCTCACCGCCCGCGCCACGCAGCTGAACGACACCGTGCTCGACGGCCGCGCCCGCGTCGGCTCCATCCGCTGGGTGGACAACCAGCAGACGCGCTGGGGGTCGTGCACCACGACCACCGGCGACATCCGGATCAGCTCCCGGCTCAAGGGGGTCCCGGACTACGTGCTCGACGCCGTGATCGTCCATGAGCTGGTGCACACGTTTATCGCCGGGCACTCCGCCGAGTTCTGGGAGTGGGCGGATCGGGCGCCGCGGGCGGAGCGGGCGAAAGGCTACTTGGAGGCCTACCAGCGCTTCGGGTGAGCGCTACTCGCCGCAGCCGTGGACTTCCTTGCCCGCGGCGAAGTTGTCCATGGCGGTGACGGCGTCTTGCAGTGAGCCCACGCTCGCCACGGTCATGTCGCCGGGGTCGACGGTGCGGACCGCGTCGCAGTTGCCCTCCGGGGCGAGGAACAGCTCGACGTGCTGGTCGCGCGCTGCGGCGAGCTTGTGCTGGATCCCGCCGATCGGGCCGACCTCTCCGTCCTCCGCGATAGTGCCGGTGCCGGCGACGAACTTGCCGTGGTTGAGCTCACCGGGGCTCAGTTTGTCTATCACGGCCAGCGAGAAGATCATGCCGGCGCTGGGGCCGCCGACGTCGTTGAGGTTGTAGTTGACCGTCACGTCGCCGCCGGGCTCCGAGGTCATGAGGATGCCTACCATCGGGGTGCCCTTGTCCTCGGGGCTCTCGCCGAGGCGGACGCGGACGTTCATCGGGGCGCGGTCACGCTCGATGCTCACGGTGATCTCGTCGCCGGGGGAGTGGGCGTGAACCTTTTCCTGCACCTCGCTGGGCTCGGTGACGGGGGCACCGTCGATGTGGGTGATCACGTCCTCTGCTTCCAGCACACCGGACGCGGGGGAGTCATCCACCAGGTCGTGGATCAGCACGCGGGTCGGTTTGCCCAGGTAGCGCATGGCGGCCACAGTCGCGTTGCCCTCCGAAGCGGCGAACTCGGCCTGGTTGTATTGGCGCATCTGCTCCTCGTCCACGTCAGGCGGGATGATCTGCTCCACCGGCACGATCGTGTCGTCTGTGCCGATCCACCGGCCGATCGCCTGCGCGAGCGACATGTTGGTGCGCACGGACACGGTGGTCATGTTGAGGTTGCCCGAGACGGGGTCCGTCTCAGTGCCCTCGATGTCAATCACCGGCTCTCCCTCGACCTCACCGAGGGTGTTGAACATCGGGCCGGGGCCCTCCGCCGCGTACGGCACAGCCAGGGAAATGTTGGTGCCGGGGACGTGGTTGATGGACATCATGACGGCGAGTGCTGCCACGGGGATCGCTCCCCACACCACGGTTGACCAACGTCTGTTGAGCTTGGTCTCCTGCTCGGATGCGTCCGGCTGGGGCTGCGCCCCGACTTCCTGTTCTTCCACGCAGCGCATCTTAGCGTAGCCGTTATCGCTCACCGTGTTCGCTCTCAGCGTCCCGATCTGCGCAGAAAGTGCTCGCGCGCAAGAGTCGGCGCTATGTATCGTGGCAGGTATGAATAACGGATTTGGATTTTCCTTTCCCAACAATGATGACGACGAAGATAAGAACAAGCGCGGCGACAACAACGGTGGCGACGCGTCGAATCCCTTCGCCGCCTTCGGGTTTGGTGGCGGACAGCAGGGCGGCGGGCTCGGCGACATGCTGAACCAGTTCGGCCAGATGCTGTCCGGCATGGGCAATTCGTTTAACCAGGCGAGCCAGTCGGGTGACTCGGCCGTGAACTTTGACATGGCGCTGCGCATGGCCCGCCAGCGCGTTGGTGACAAGGCGGCGGTCTCCGCCGGCGATAAGAAGGCGGTGGAGGAGTCACTCGGGCTGGTCAACCACTGGCTGAGCGAGTCCACCACGCTGCCCGCCGCGGACTCCCAGGCGCGCGCGTGGAACGCGGACGACTGGCTGGTAGAGACCATGCCGATGTGGAAGCGCCTGGTCAACCCGGTTGCGGAGCACATGAACCGCGCGCAGCTGGACAACATGCCGGCAGAGGCCCGCGAGATGATGGGCCCGCTGGCGGGGGTGATGAACTCCATGAATTCCATGAACTTTGGCATGAAGCTGGGCCACGCGCTGGGGGATCTGGCACAGCAGGCGCTCACCGGCACGGACTTCGGCCTGCCGGTCGCGCCCCGCTGCGTGGCGTCGGTGCTGCCCAAGAACGTGACCCGGATTTCCAAGGACCTCTCGGTGCCCGGGCAGGAGGTGCTGGTCTACATCGCTGCACGCGAGGCCGCGCGCCAGCGCCTGTTCCAGCACGTGCCGTGGCTGGTCGAGCGGATCGTGGCCTCGGTGGAGGAGTACGCCGCAGGCCTGGAGATCGACACCTCCAACATCGACGAGGCCACCCGGAGCCTCAATCTGGAATCGGGCGACCCGCAGCAGATCCAGGAGGCGCTGCAGAACCTGCAGAACATGGACCTCTCCCCGCGGGTCGGCTCCCGCAACGCCGGGGCAACCTCGCGGTTGGAGACGCTGCTCGCGCTGGTGGAGGGCTGGGTCGACGTGGTCGTCGACGCGTCGCTGGCGGAGCGAATCCCGTCCTCGGCGCAGCTCGCTGAGGCCTGGGCGCGCCGCCGCGCCACCGGTGGTTCGGCAGAGCAGGCGTTCGCCAACATCGTCGGCATTGAGCTGGGTGCCCCGAAGGTGCGCGAAGCCGCGGAGCTGTGGCGTCGCGTGGATAATGCCGTGGGCATGCAGCGCCGCGACGAGGTGTGGAACCACCCGGACTTCCTGCCGGACGCGGAGCACTTGGACAACCCCGCCGCGTTTATCGATGGGCTTCTGGACGACACCACGGACGCGGACTTCGACGCCGAGTTCAGCAAGCTCGAGGAGGAGCTGCGCAACAACCCGAAGCTCAAGCGCGAGGACGGCGACGGGAAAGACGACGGCAGCGAGGATGGCACCGAGCTGTAGACTTTCGGCCGCGCTCGTACCAGGGCGGGGTGAGCGACTGCACAGCGCTCACCTCGCCCTTTTGCCTGCTTTTCTCCTGCAAAGCGCAATAAAATAGATGGTGAAGCCACGCTGCTCGCAAGGAGAACACGCCATGACCGCCGCCGCCCGGGCCGAGAACCTTTTTAAGCAATACGGCGACGCAGATACCGCTGTTGTTGCGCTTGACCACGTCACGGTCGAGTTCCATCGCAATGAGTTCACCGCCATCATGGGGCCATCCGGGTCCGGCAAGTCCACGCTCATGCACGCAATGGCGGGGCTGGACACGGTCACCTCTGGTGAGGCCTACATCGGCCAGACCTGCCTGACCAACCTGCGTGACCGAGAGATGACGCAGCTGCGTCGCGATCGCCTGGGCTTTATCTTCCAGTCCTTCAACCTGGTGCCCACGCTCACCGCGCGGGAAAACATCACGCTTCCCCTTGATATTGCGGGGCGCGACGTGGATGAACGATGGCTCGAGGAGATCACCACCCGGTTAGGTCTGGCGCAGCGCCTCAACCACCGCCCGGCGGAACTCTCCGGTGGGCAGCAGCAGCGTGTCGCGTGCGCGCGAGCGCTGGTATCGCGCCCAGAGATCATTTTCGGTGACGAGCCGACCGGCAACCTGGACTCGAACGCCACGGCTGAGGTGCTCGACATTTTGCGGACGGCGGTGGACCAAGACGAGCAGACCGTGGTCATTGTCACGCACGATGCGAAGGCTGCGTCCTACGCTGACTGAGTGCTTTTCCTCGCCGATGGCCGGATCGTGCGGGAGCTTCGCGACCCGACGATGGAGGATATTCACACCGTCATGGCGGAAATAGAGGGCTGGCATGGCACGCAACGCAATGCGCACCGTTTCGCTGCGCACCATCGCGCAACACAGGCTTCGGCTCGGGCTCACCGTGCTCGCGGTCATTTTGGGAACGGCGTTTGTTTCCGGTTCGTTCATGTTCAGCACCTCGCTGTCGAACACGTTCGACGCGGCGGTCAACAACGTCTACCGCGGCGTGGATGTTGGCGTAGGGGACGGCGTAGGGGGCAAGGACGGGGACGGCCCTCCACTTGACGCGAGCATGCGCGACCGACTTGCGCAGGATTCGCTGGTGCGCGAGGTCAACGTGCTGAGCCCGCAACCCGTGGTGATTGCAAACGAGGACGCTGTGGCCTACCAAACACAGGGCGACACCTCAGAGGTGATCGCGTACTACCCGCCGGAGCAGACCGTGGGCGAGGAGAACGCGCTTGTGCAAGGTCGCGCGCCACGCGGCACGGGCGAAGTCCTAGTAAGCGAATCTGCCGTTGAGGACTACGGTATTGGGCTCGGTGATCGGCTTATGCTGGTGCACCCGGAGCATCGCGACACGGTCACCGTCGTGGGGGTGTCCGCACCCGCGTCGCAGCTTGGCGACGACATCACGATCAGCATGGCTGCGCCGGCCTTCCTTGACGTGTACGGCGACCCTGTGCAGCTGAAGCTCTCCGCAGCCGAAGGCACCACGGCAGAGGACCTTGCGCAGCACCTCAGCAGCACTTACGACGTGGAAGCAGAGACCGGCGAGGCGCTTGCGGACGCGGCTCGCGAGGAGATGGCGTTCGCGCTGACAGCGATCCGCTACCTGCTCATTGCCTTCGGCCTGATTGCGTTGCTGGTCGGTACGTTCATCATTGCCAACACGTTCTCTATGATCGTCGCCGAGCGCACCAAGGAGTTTGCGCTGCTGCGTGCGCTGGGGGCCTCGCAGCCGCAGGTCGTCGGCTCGGTGGTGGTGGAATCCGCCATAGTGGGTATCTTCGGCTCGCTGGTTGGTGTTGCTACCGGTATTGGGCTGGTCGCGCTGATCAAAGCAGTCATGGGCACCCAGGGCATGCCGTTTGAGCCTGGCCTTGGGCTTAGCCCCGCGGCCATCATTGTTCCGCTGGTGCTTGGCGTGCTGGTCACGACGCTCTCCGCCTACGCCCCCGCCCGGCGTGCGGGCTCGGTGCAGCCAGTCGAAGCGATGCGTGGTACCGACGCAGATGCGCCCGCTTCGTTGCGTCGCAGGACGATCGCAGGGGTGGTGCTCGCCGTCGTTGGCATTGTGGCGGCAAGCGCCGGGGCGATTATCGACGCCTCGACGACCCCCCGCGTCACCGCCGTCGGTATTGGCGCAGCGTGTCTGATTGTTGGCGTGTACTTGGCGGGCCCGGCACTGTCTTCGGTTGTCGTCCCTGGTCTTGGTAAGGTCGTTGGTGCGCCCTTCGGCGCGATTGGTTCCCTCGCGGGGACAAATACGCACCGTAACCCGCGACGCACTGCCGCGACCGCGTTCGCGCTGATCCTGGGCGTTGCGTTGGTAACGGTCATCGGCATGCTGGGGGCGACGATGAAGGCCTCACTGCAGGACGATATCGCCGACCACATCAGCGCTGACTACGTGCTCACAGGCCCTGTCAAGGGGAACTTCCCGGCACCGAACGACACTGTCGCCATGGTCGAAGACGTGGACGGCATCGATGCGCGTGTGACTGTCGGCGCGGTCCCGGCCACCGTCGGCGGGCAGTCTTCATTGGAGGAGCAAGCCCAGCTGACCATGACGGTCGATGCCGATCCCACCCAGGTGTTCGCCCTCGAGTTGAAAGACGGAGACCAAGACATTGCCGGAGGGTTCCTTGCAGACGAGGAGTTGGCCACCGAGCAAGGCTGGAAGGTTGGCCGTGCATACGAGGTCGCAGGTCCCGTCCCCGGGGTGACAGCGCAGGCGACGCTGCGGGGGATTTACGAGCCGACTGAGGTTGCGACGCGGATCCTGCTCGACGCCGAGGTTGCCAACCAGGTCGCACCACCCGAGGCGCAGCTCGTGCGCATGGTCGGCATCGTGGCTGAGGACGGCGCGGACCGTGACGCGATGCGTGCGGACCTCGAGGCCGCGGTGCGTGACGCGGTGGTGCTCCAGGTGATGACGGGCGACGAGTATGCCGCGCAGCTGGCTGGCACGATCGACCAGATGCTCGCCGTGCTTTACGGGCTGCTCGCGCTGGCCGTGATCATCGCGGTGCTGGGCATCATCAACACGCTGACGCTTGGTGTGATTGAGCGGCGCAAAGAGATCGGCATGCTGCGTGCGGTGGGTACGCAACGTCGACAGGTGCGCACGATGATCACGCTGGAATCGGTGCAGATCGCTGTCTTCGGCGCGTTCGCCGGGGTGGTGCTGGGCCTTGGTTTGGGTGTGGCGTTTATTGCCACGTTGGCAGACGAGGGGTTTGACAGTCCCCAGGTGCCCTGGGCACTTGTGGGCGTGATGCTCGTTGGTTCGGCGTGTGTGGGCGTGATCGCGGCGCTGTGGCCCTCGCAGCACGCGGCGAAAACCCCGCCGCTTGACGCTATCGCTGTGTCGTAGTCGCAGCTGCCGACGTGCGCGTCGTGGACGCGGGGGAGCCCGTGGCGGTCTCGCCCTCGGCCTCCACGTCAGCCAGGCCCAGCTTCTCGATGCGCTCGCGCGGATCCTCCTGCTCAGAGGACACCAGCTGCTGCATCACTTGGCCGCGCTGATTGTCCACCACCGTGATGATCGCGGAGGTGCCCAGCGTGGACCAACCGACGATGCGCTCGCCGTCATCTTCCACGATCCGCGAGGACCGCAGCTCCGTGAGCAGCTGCGTCGTCGACGCCGCCTTCGCCTCGGAATCGAAGAATTGGAACTGTCCGATCTCTGCGCCGGAGCAGTCGTAGGAGCCGCTCACCCCAGTTGCCGAGCACGTATCCAGCTGCGCGAACAGCGACTCCGGCGCCAGCCCCGCGAAGGATTCGGTCACTTCCTGCACTGTCTTGTCTTTCGCAGAAGTGCTTGTCGACGCCCGCGTGCCCGATTCCTTCGACGTGCTCGACGCTGAACTCACGGTGCTCTCAGCGCTCTCAGTGCTCTCCGCCGTGGAACTCGTCGCGCTGCTGGACGGCGCCTCGCTCTGGGACGTCTCGGTCTCTTCCGGTGCCGGTGCTGCTGTAGTGCTCGTCTCGTCGTCCCCGTTCCCGCACGCGGTCAGTGCGAGCGAGGCGGCGAGGAGAGCGGGGACGAGTGTGCGGCGGTGCGTCACGGGTAGGCTCCTTATTTCCTGTGCGTATGGGTAACGATAGTACGTGAGCGCTCGACCTAGGTCAGCTCATCGGGGTCCTGCGCGAGGCTGTAGCGCAGCGCGGCGATGACGTTCGGGGCGACGTTGGGCCCGCCGCGCAGCTCGATCTCGTCCTGGGCAAACATGCCGCGTTCCTCCAGTTCTTCCTCTGTAAGCCGCATCTGTAGGAGGGTCTGCTCGATGTCGTCGTCTCGCAGCACGCCGGAGAAGAGGCGCGCGGGGCGCGGTTGGGAGTCCGGCCCGGCGGAAGTGTCGCGGAAGATGATTTCCTGGGCGAGGACGACGCCCTCGACCAGCTCGGGCCACGCGACGCGCGCGACGTAGTCGGCTAGCTCATCGCTACCGGGGCGGATGTGTTCCGGCAGCTCTTGCACAACCAGGGTGAGGGGGGAGTGGTCGGCGTCGTCGGTGAGTTGAGACAGCTCGTCGATAAGCAACTGCGAGGGGACCAGCGCAAAGAGTGAGGGCGGTGCGTCCCAGCCCTCCGCGTGGACGAACTCCACAGCTTCCGTCATGGCTTTGTTCAGGGCCTGCTGTGAGCTGAAGTGACGCTGCACGGGAACCTTTCTGGCTGTCGAATCGTTGAAACTTTAAGCTAGAAGCTTAATACGCACGTAAAGACTATTTCGAAGGAGCAGGATTGGCTACCCGCGTCAACCAGCCTCAACCCAACGCGAAAAAGTCGAACCGTACGCTGCTGACGGCGGTCATCGTCGTCGGCGCAATTTTTACCCTCGTGCCCATGCTGGTCGGTCTGTACACCGACTTCCTGTGGTTCGGGGAACTCGACTTCCGCGGTGTGTTTAACCGGGTGATTATTGCCCGCATTGTTTTGTTCGTCATTTTTGCGCTGATTGGCGGCGGTGTCGCGTACGCGGCGGCCCTGCTGGCCTGGCGGGGGAGACCGGCGAATGCGCCCACGGCGGATCCGTTCTCGCCGTCCGTGCAGTACCGCGAGACGATTCAGCAGGGCATTCGTTCGCTGCTCTTCGTCGTGCCGCTGGTCGTCGCCGTCCTGTCGGGTCTGGCGGGGCAGCGCATGTGGCGCACGTTCCTGCTGTGGTTTAACGGCTCCGATTTCGGAGTGTCCGACCCGCAGTACGGCAAGGACCTCGGCTTTTACGCGTTCGCGCTGCCGGGTCTTTCCGCCATCGTGGGCACGCTGAGCATGCTGCTTATCGTCGCGTTCCTCATCGCCCTCGTCGCGCACTACCTGCTGGGCGGGATCCGCATTGGCAACCGTACGTCGGGGCAGCGCGGCTTCGTCTCCAAGGCGGCGCGCGTGCAGCTGGCGTTTACTGCCGGTCTGTGGATGCTGCTCAAGGCCGTGAGCTACTGGCTGGAGCGCTACTTCCTGCTCTACGGGCAGAACGACATTTTCACGGGCGCGTCCTATACCTCTATTAACGCGATGCTGCCCGCCAAGATGATCCTCACCGTTATCGCGGTCATCGTCGCCGCGGCGTTCTTCGCGTCGGTGGTGTACAAGGATTTCCGCATCCCGGTGCTGGCCACGGTGCTCATGCTGGTGTCCTCGCTGGTGATCGGCAACGTCTGGCCGGCCCTGCTTGAGCAGTTCTCGGTCAAGCCGAACCGCCAGGCCAAGGAGCGCGAGTACATCGGCCGCAACATCGAGTCCACCCGTTTCGCCTACGGGCTGACGGATGACACGGTGACGTACGAGGACAACTGGGGCTCGGACAACGTCTCCAACAATGAGGTCGCGGACGATTGGTCCACCATCAGCAACATCCGCCTGCTGGACCCGGACGTGCTCTCGCCCACGTTCACCCAGAACCAGCAGCTGCGCAACTTCTACGGCTTCCCGGACCAGCTGGCCATGGACCGCTACCAGGTCGACGGGGAGATGCGCGACTTTGTCGTCGCCGCGCGCGAGATGGATCCGAACGCCCTGCGCGAGAACCAGCGCGACTGGATCAACCGCCACACGGTGTACACGCACGGCAACGGGTTCGTGGCCGCGCAGGCGAACACCGTGGACGAGGCAGCACAGGACGCCGGCTCGACCCGCGGTGGTCTGCCCATTTTTACGGTCTCGGACTTGCAGTCCAACGCGAAGGCGGCGGAGAAGAAGGACGCCGAGGAGCTGGGCATCCGCGTGGACGAGCCCCGCATTTACTACGGCCCCGTGATCTCCAGCGCGGAGGATGGGCTGGACTACGCCATCGTGGGAGACAACGGGCAGGGCCCGGTGGAGTATGACACGGACAACTCCACCTACACCTACGAGGGCGAGGGCGGCGTGAACATTGGCAACTGGTTCAACCGCGCCGCGTACGCGGTGAAGTACCAGGAGCTGAACATGATTCTGTCGGACCGCGTCGGCGGCAACTCCAAGCTGCTCTACGACCGCGACCCGCGCGAGCGTGTGGAGAAGGTCGCGCCGTGGCTGACCACGGACTCGAAGACCTACCCCGCAGTGATTGACGGGCGGGTGAAGTGGATCGTGGACGGCTACACCACGCTGTCGCAGTTGCCGTACTCCACGAACACGTCATTGCAGGACACCACACAGGACGCGCTGAACCCGGACGGGACCACACAACGCCTGGTGAACAACAACCTGGGCTACATCCGTAACTCGGTGAAGGCGACGGTGGACGCGTACGACGGCTCTGTTGACCTCTACCAGTTTGACGAGGAAGACCCGGTGCTCAAGGCCTGGATGGGCGTGTTCCCGGATACGGTGCGCCCGCACAGCGAGATCAGCGATGATCTACGCGAGCACCTCCGCTACCCGGAGGACCTATTCAAGGTCCAGCGTGAGCTGCTGGCGCGCTACCACGTGGACGACCCGGGCGTGTTCTTCAACAACGACGCCTTCTGGTCCGTGCCCAACGATCCGACCGCGCCGGAGGGCCGCCAGGAGCTGAACCAGCCGCCGTACTACGTCGTGGCCGCTGACCCGGAGACCAACGAGTCCTCCTTCCAGCTGATCACCCCGTACCGCGGCCTGAACCGCGAGTTCTTGTCGGCGCACATGTCGGTGTCCTCGGACCCGGAAACGTACGGCAAGATCACGGTCCGCGTCCTGCCCACGAACACGCAGACCCAGGGCCCGAAGCAGGCGCAGGACGCGCTGATGTCCTCCGACCAGGTCGCGCGTGATCGTACGCTGTGGGAGGGCTCGAACGACCTGAAGAACGGTAACCTGCTCACCCTGCCGGTGGGCGGCGGCGAGATCCTCTACGTCGAACCGATCTACTCCCAGCGCAAGGACCAGGAGTCCGCGTTCCCGAAGCTGCTGCGCGTGCTCGTGTTCTACCGCGGCCAGGTGGGCTACGCGCCGACGATCTCGCAGGCCCTGAAGCAGGTGGGCATTGATTCAAAGGCTGCGCAGGACATCGAGCTTGTCGACGAAGGCGCGTCCGACAACCAGGACGCCGAGGCCCCCGCCGAGCAGCCGAAGGATGGCGACAGCGAGGCGCCTGCCCCGGGCAACAAGGACGAGGCGATGCAGGGCATCAACGACGCCCTGCGCAACCTCGAGGGCGCCCGCGATGGCTCCTTCGAGGAGTACGGCCGAGCCCTCGACGAGCTGGACCGCGCCGTGGAGGCGTACCAGAGCGCGCAGTAGGCGCTTACCCTAGCGGGTTGCGGACCAGGAGCCGGTCGATCTGCTCACGCAGATCCTCCGGTGCCGGGCGAAGAAAATCGCCGGGCTTCTCCTGGTCCGCTTCGTCGTACTCGGGGCCCGGCCCGCCCGAATCCACCATGGCCGCCTCCGTAAGGTCGAGCAGCCTGCCCAGGCGTGCCAGGTTGAGTTGGTACGCGCCGTCCAGCGCTGGCACGTCCACGTCGCGGACCCAGCCGGTCTCTTTGAACAGTGGGATGTGCGTGGCGACGATGTTCGCCCTGGCGAACCCGCCCTTCGCCCCCGGAGGCCCGAGTCGGGTAATGAGTCCGGTGCGGCCGGGGCGGATCGTTCCGTCGAGTTCGAGCGTCGACTCTTCGGAATCGTCGGCGAGGAAAGCGAGGGTGCCGAGGATGTTCCGCTCCTTTGGTAGGAGCGAGGGGATCTCAACACAGTAGATTGCGGCTCGAAGTAATTCTCCCAAGGGCGCCTCCTGACGTCGTGTGACTGGATGGAGCGCAATTGTATCGCCCGGCCCGGGCACGGCACCGGGTCGGTTCGAACTGGTGAACGAACATGAGCGTGGTGGGCGTACGTTGGGCAAGCCGTATGAATCTCACGATTATGGGTTCTGCCCAGGGGATTTGGCCTTTGGTAAAGCGATCAGTATAGTTACTTCACGTTGCCAATACGGCAGCAGGTGAAAAGAAAATATCACCCGACGCGGGGTGGAGCAGCTCGGTAGCTCGCTGGGCTCATAACCCAGAGGTCGTAGGTTCGAATCCTGCCCCCGCTACCAACTTCCAAGCCCCTACCAGCGGAAACGCTGGTAGGGGTGTTCTTTGTTTTGTGTTGAAATCGGCATTTGGTGCACTAGATGGTGTACTAGAGCCAGAATCCTGCACCCGATGAGGCATCAGCGCTCCAGCAAAGCGGTGCGGGTTTCGCGGTTGTATGCGAGGGCGACTGCAACGAGGAACGCCACGGGAGCCGACAGTTCGGGGGAGATCTGTCTGTGTGTCGGGGGGACACCGCTCAACCGTGGCGTTCGAGATGGGTATTACACGACTCGCGTCCTCTCGCATGTCGAGAGATGAAAGTGCACGTTTTCCGGTATCGCTAACCTGTGAGTTATGTTGCGGTTTGCATGATATAAGTCGATTTCATACACCTTTATCCTACGGTAGTGCGAGCATAGATGCGCTGTGACTGTTACTTTCCTGCACGAGGATCTCACGTTTGCGAAAGACACGTCCGACGCGCATGCGGAATTAATGCTCGGCATACTCGGTAGCTTTGCGGAGTTTGAGCGGGCCATTATTCGTGAGCGCCAGGCGGAGGGTATCGCGCCGGCGAAAAAGGGCTGGCAAGTACAAGGGCCGTAAGCCCGCACTAAGCCCGGGCCAGATAGTGGAGTTTAAGCAGTGCGTGCTGGCGGGGGTCGAAAGCCGCACTAGCGCGGGAATTCGGAGTCACCCGGCCTACCCCGTGTATCGGGCACTGGAAAACGCCTAAAGCGGCGCAAGGTGGGGGTAAATATGCGCAGACGTTGAAACTGCCACATGTTAGAACATATGTCACACCATATGCCTTTCCGTATAGTTCCGACCTGACTTGGCTCACTGTGGTGTGACCGACTTAACTCTTGACGCGTAGACCTGCTGGTTTGGTGTTGGGGTTGGGTATTTTTCCGCACTAAGGGGTGGGGTGTGGGGCGGACGGTAGTGTGATCTTTTGTGAGCCCGTCTATCCGTACTGTGCCGACTGCTTCTGGGGCTACAGCTGTCCAGGTAGTCACGAGCGAACACGCGGGCAATCGGATGTCGAAATCCGATCTCAAGGCGCGACCAATTTATGCCCGAACCGAGGGCCCGATTAATGCGCACCTCAATATCGTCATGGCAACACTCGCAGTAAGTCGAATGATGGAATCAGCAACCGGACGAAGCATTAAACGACTCGTGCGAACTTTCAAAAAGTATCGCAGTTTTGAACTCAGAGTCGAAGACACAACAATCCACGCGGCCACGCCACTACCAGCCGAAGTGCAAAACCTCGTCCACGCCATCACCGAACCCTGACTTCCGCACCAAAATGATCCAACTCAGGAGAAGCGCACGCGGATTAACCTACGCCGGCCAGCAGAATTTCTACGAACTCCTTGCGCTTTTCTACATGGAAGTTGTGGCCCGAGTCAGCCTCGACTTTAACGGCACCGGCGGGAAGAGAATCCATGGCCCTGGCGGCGTCCTCATCACTGGCCGCAGCTTGAAGGACTTCCCCGTCGTATCGCGCTTGACAATGAATATAGGTAACTGGCGCTTGAATCGCCGCAAGTGTTGCTTCTTGATCAAACCCTTCGTTCCAGAGACCCGTAAAGAAGGCATCACCAAACGCTGGGTCATAATCCATGATGTACACCTGTGCCTCATTCATCTCGGGAGGCATGGTCCACAGAGCTATCGGGGCGCCCGGATGCCGAGAGTGATATGCGAGTCCATCACCGATGAACCCCTGAGCAGAGTCCCCAAAGTATTGCCACATTTTTTGGTTGCGCCACTGATAAGCCTGCCAGTCGGTCTCTCCTGAAGACAAGAACTCATGAGTGCTGACAGCTAGGTCCTGATAATTCCACGTATTGCGCGCCTCAGGCAGCTCTGTGGCAAATAGCGGCGGATCTTCTAACACCAGGAAGCTAACCAGTTCTGGATGACGCGCAGCAATCAACGCGGCCAATTGACCCCCAGACGAATGCCCACTTAATACGACGGGTTGGCCAATTGTCTCTATATAACGAGATAGGACGTCTGCGACCTCCACCGCTCGATAAGATTCAAGGCGATCAGACTTGCCATGCCCTGGAACGTCGATGGCATACACTTGGCGGTCCTTGCTGAGGTCACGTAAAGCGTAACCGTACTGGCGCCATCCGCTCGCTTGACCATGGATAAGGACAATAGGGGAACCGTCCCTTGGCTCGCTTACCCCTACATTGAGCTTCACATGATCCACGCTCACCCGGTGCTCTTGATAGCCAGCCTTTTCCAGGGATCTCACAAGACGCGAGTGATACGTGGTTGTGTACCATGCCCAACCGCCAGCACCGGCTGCCGCAAGTGCAACGATTGCCGTCACGATAAGTCCCGCCACCTTCAGGACCCTTTTCCCGACCAGGGCCATGAGCTATCACCTTACCAATAAATCTGTATGAAGCGTCCTGGGTTAAGTTCCGCTTCTTTTACGGCCCTGTGTTGATGGACTCGGTGAGATAGTACTCGGTTTCTATTTCCTGTGGGGTGGCGTAGTCCAATGCTTCGTGAAGCCGCTTGGTGTTCCACCAATGCACCCACCGCAAGGTGGCCAGTTCGACTTCTCCGACCGACGTCCACGGGCCCTGGGCATGAATGAGTTCCGCCTTGTAGAGACCGTTGACGGTCTCCGCCAATGCATTGTCATAGGAGTCGCCGGCTGTTCCCACACTCGGGCGGATTCCCGACTCAGCTAGCGCAGTGGAATACTTCAGTGACACATACTGGCTGCCCCGATCGCTATGGTGAATGAGCTGGTTTCCATGAATTCGCCCTGCAGTCGTTAACGCATGCTCCAAAGCCTCCATCGGCAGCGCATCGGTACGCATCGTCGAGCGTGTAGCAACACCAACAATTTTTCGGCTGAATACATCCACAACCAACGCGGTAAAGGCGAATCCTGACAGGGTGCGAACTTAGGTAATGTCGGCAACCCAAAGCCTGCCTGGCGCTTGTGCACGAAAGTCTCGCTGCACTAGGTCCGGGCGATGATCCGGTGTCTTCGGGTTAATCGTTGTCACAGGGGTTCGTCCACGTCTGCGGCCGGAAACACCTGCGAGTTTCATCAACCGGGCAGTCTTATCGCGGCCAATATGAAAGCCTTCACGGTTCATCGCATGTCACATTTTGCGGATGCCGTAGACCGAGAAATTCTCCGCATGCACACGCTGTATCTCTTCGGATGAGCAGGCTATCGCTTAAGGCCCTTGCACTGGGAACACCAGTGGTCACCTTGCGGTAGCCGCGTGAAGTAATGAATCCACGATCTGCATGTTTTAGGACTCGGCAGATGGCCCAGGCCCCAAACTAATCTTTGTACGCGTCGATGTAGGAGATCATTTGGTCGTGGGTCGGTCGAGTTCCGCTGCGAAAAAAGCCGAAGCAGTCTTGAGGATTCCGTTTGCTCGTTTCAGCTCACGGTTTTCGCGGCGCAGACGCCCCAAGCACTTCTTCCATTGTTTCGCCGCCTGAAGCGTCAGAATTATCGCGTACTGAAGCGCTGTTACGGTACCAAGCCCGCAACGTGTGGTGGGATACTCCAAGCAGCTCACCGACCTCCGTGTAGGCGCGTTGCAGCGAGCAAGACTCCAGTCGGACCATTTCGATGATCTGATGGACCGCCTTCTCCTTGAACTCAACGGAATACTTTCTAGGCATAGTGCCTAATCCTTCCTTAGCAGAGGTAGGAACTAAACCCAGGACGCTTCATTTTGCACGAAAAATTGGCGATGCCCACGAAATAGACCATCCTGGTTCTCCTGAAGCTGGGACACACATGGATCAAACAAACAATGCCATTGGTCGAGACATTGGATTACGACACGAAGGAGATGAAGCGGGTGCCATCAATGAATGTCATGCGTAGGCTAAAAACGGTGGTCTGATCAAGATAAACTGATTGGTAAGGAATTTGTTGTGAAAGAAAGAACGATCATTCCGGGAATACTTTTTGGAATTGTCTCAGGCGTCGCAACCCTTTATGGCGGAGTGCTCCTGTCCACATGGCTTCCAATACCTTTCGTCTTCTATGGGCTACTTCTACCTTCATTGGTGGTGTTGGGAGTTTTAGCCATATCTGTCTACATGTTGAAAAAGGATCGCCTTAGCGACCGATCATGGCGTGCTTTTGCCTTCACATTCGTCACGGCTTTCGTCGTACCAGCGTTTTTATGGGTGAGCACCATTTCTGGCTATGGAAACTTCGCATAGCCTATAGATATGGAACCGCTGTGCTGCGCGGTGAGACATATCCAACACCCCGTGCGCTGGGGAACGCCTCACAACCGGTCTACGCTGGTGAGTAGGGAAAGACCAGTACTTTTCCGCCGCACGAGCTACTTCGAGTCGAAAAGAGCACGACCATGAGCATCGAGACCTACGCAGACATCGCCATGATTGTCATCTTCATTATCGCCACGGTCGTGTACCTCAAGTACGGCGGTAATGAGTACAGCTACGACGCGAACGGCAAGCTGGTCCGCGAACCCGCCCCGGAACCCGCTCCGCAGCCAAAGGCGGCCTAGCCCGCCGCTGCGTGGAATATAAGTCGTTGAAACGGCCCACGGTTGGGAGTCGTGGGGCTAACCTGCTGCTATGGAAGACACACCACTTATAGAATCCCGCGGGATCGACATCGTCCCTGAATCTGAACGCACCGCGAAACCCTCCGACCTCTTTTGGCCGTGGTTCGCGGCAAATATTTCCGTCTTCGGTATCTCGTACGGCTCGTTCATCCTTTGGTTCGGCATCTCGTTCTGGCAGGCGGCTCTCGTCACCGCAGTCGGGGTGACATTCTCGTTTTTCCTCTGCGGTCTTATCGCGGTTGCGGGCAAGCGAGGCTCCGCGCCAACGATGGTCCTCTCGCGTGCCGCGTTCGGCGTGCACGGACAGAAGGTGCCCGGCATCATCTCCTGGCTCACCTCCATCGGGTGGGAGACGTTCCTTTCCATCATGGCGGTGCTTGCTACGAACACCGTGCTGCGGCAGCTCGGTGCGGACCCGGGCACGGCTGTCACCGTCATCGCCACCGTCATCGTCGCGGCCCTTATCGTGGCGGCTTCTGTCCTCGGCTACCACACCATCATTCGGATGCAGTCCGTGCTCACTTGGCTCACCGGCGCGGTCACCATCATCTACGCGGTGCTCGCCATCCCGCACATCGACCTGGACGCCATCCGCGCTATTCCGGCCGGGCCCGCAAGCGCCGTGGTTGGTGCGCTCGTGATGGCGATGACCGGCTTCGGCCTGGGCTGGATCAACATCGCCGCAGACTGGTCGCGCTACCAGCGCCGCGACACCTCCGACGGCGCGATCATCTTCTGGAACACGTTCGGCGGTTCCGTCGCCACGGTGGTGCTCATCGTCTTCGGCCTCCTGCTCGCGGGCTCGGATGCATCGCTTGCCGACGCCATCGCGCAGGACCCCATCGGCGCACTCGCCGTCATCTTGCCCACCTGGGTGCTGGTCCCGTTCCTGATCACGGCGGTGCTGGCCCTCGTATCCGGCGCGGTGCTCGGTATCTACTCGTCGGGCCTGACGCTGCTCACGCTTGGCATCAACATTCCGCGCCCGGCGGCCGCGGCGGTCGACGGCGTGATCCTGACCGTCGGCACGATTTGGGTCGTCTTCTTCGCCCAGGACTTCCTCGGCCCGTTCCAGTCGTTCCTCATTACCCTGGGCGTGCCGCTGGCGAGCTGGGCGGGCATCCTCATCGCGGACATTTATAGCCGGAAGCAGGACTACGACGAGGCCGCGCTCTACGATCCAGCGGGGCGTTACGGCGGGGTGGATGTGGCGTCGATAAGCATTCTGACGATTGCTTCGATCCTGGGGTGGGGGCTGGTGGCCAACGCGTTCGCGGAGGAGGCGGCGTGGAATAACTGGCAGGGATACCTGCTCCCCCTGGTGGGGGAGCAGTGGGCTGATGCGAACCTGGGCGTGCTTGTGGCGCTGGTGTTCTCGCTGGTCGCGGCGTGGGTGGTGCGCCGCGGGCGAGTGCGCGCGCAGGAGCGCTAGTCCGCGCGCAGGTAGACCTGGGAGCCTTCCTCCCGGAACTTCTCCGCCATCTGCTCCTCGCCGACCGCGAGCGTCGGGATGCCGAGGTTTTGGATGGTCTGCTGCGTGTCAGCGTCCAGGACGGCGTCGATCTTGTCGCCGAATTCGTCGCGGATGTCCTGAGAGATGCGCATGGAGCAGAACTTCGGGCCGCACATGGAGCAGAAGTGCGCGGTCTTCGCGGGCTCGGCAGGCAGGGTCTCGTCGTGGTAGGCCTGCGCGGTGTCCGGGTCCAGGGAGAGCGCGAACTGGTCCTCCCAGCGGAACTCGAAGCGGGCCTTGCTCATCGCGTCGTCCCAGTCGCTCGCGCCCGGGTGGCCCTTTGCCACGTCGGCGGCGTGCGCGGCGACCTTGTAGGTGATCACGCCGGTCTTCACGTCGTCCTTGTTGGGTAGGCCGAGGTGCTCCTTCGGGGTGACGTAGCAGAGCATCGCGGTGCCGCCGGCGGCGATGTTTGCCGCGCCGATTGCGGAGGTGATGTGGTCGTAACCGGGCGCGATGTCGGTGACCAGGGGGCCAAGCGTGTAGAAGGGGGCGCCGCCGCACCACTCTTCTTCCTTCTCGTTGTTGAGCTGGATCTTGTTCAGGGGCACGTGGCCCGGGCCCTCGATCATGACCTGGACGTCGTAGTCCCAGGCGCGCTTGCATAGCTCGCCGATGGTCTTGAGCTCGGCGAATTGGGCGGCGTCGTTGGCGTCGGCGATGGAACCGGGGCGGAGGCCGTCGCCAAGCGAGAAGGCGACGTCGTACTGAGCGAAGATCTCGCAGAGCTCGTCGAAGTTCTCGTAGAGGAAGCTCTCCTTGTGGTGCGCCAGGCACCAGCCGGCCATGATCGACCCGCCGCGGGAAACGATGCCGGTCACGCGCTTCGAGGTCAGCGGCACGAAGGGGAGACGCACGCCGGCGTGGATGGTCATGTAATCCACGCCCTGCTCGCACTGCTCGATGACCGTGTCGCGGAAGATCTCCCAGGTCAGGTCCTCGGCCACACCATTGACCTTCTCCAGCGCCTGGTAGATCGGGACGGTGCCGATCGGGACGGGGGAGTTGCGCAGGATCCACTCGCGGGTGGTGTGAATATCATTGCCCGTGGACAGGTCCATCACTGTGTCGGCACCCCAGCGGGTGGCCCAGCGCAGCTTGTCCACCTCCTCGCGGATGGACGAGGTGACCGCGGAGTTGCCAATGTTGGCGTTGATCTTGGTCAAAAACGCGTTGCCGATGATCATCGGCTCGCTCTCCGGGTGATTAATGTTGTTCGGAATGATCGCCTTGCCTGCGGCGACTTGCTCGCGGACCTTCTCCACGTCGCAGTGCTCGCGCAGCGCCACGAACTCCATCTCCGGGGTGATCTCCCCGCGGCGGGCGTAGGCCATCTGCGTGACGCGCTTGCCTTCCTTTGCGCGCAGCGGCGCGCGCCTGGCGCCTCGCCACTCCTCGGAGGCGGCACCGCGCTTGGCGGCCCGGGTGCCGTCGTCAAGCAAATTGCGCTGGCGTCCTTCGTACTCCGCAACGTCACCGCGGGCGGCGATCCACTCGCTGCGCAGCGCGGGCAGGCCCTCTTCCGGCTCGGCCCAGGGGCCGCGGGTGCGGTAGAGCTTTACAGGCTCGTTCGGGCCGGTGGGGGAGTCATCCAACTGGACCGCGGTCTCCGGGACCTCGAGGCCGTTCTTACGCAGCGGTGCGTAGCTGTGCTTGCGGTGGATTTCTTGAGCGTAGGCGTCAGTCATGACACTCCTTCAACTTCCTTCGCCGGTGCTAACCGGACAGGTTCGGACGGTGCCCGCGCGGCATGTAGCGCGATCTCAGCCCCTACCTTGGGGCGCCCGTGTGAGATTGCGTCATCGAGTGTAGCGGCTTACAGGACTGCTCCGCCATTGAGGTAGTTCACGTACCGAACTGCGTCATCCTTCGAGTAGAGGTAGCGGAAATCCGGATCGCTCGGGTCCTCGTCCGCGTTGCGGGGTGCGAGGCCCACGTTTTCGGGTGGAAGCGGTGCATCGCACCACCCGCCACCGGGGTTGTAGAAGCCAACAACGTATCCACGGCAGTGCGTGCCGTGCGGGTAGGCATCCATGGTTTGTGTGACCCACATGATTGACCTTCCTTTTAATGTGTTCACACCTCAGAAGACCCGTCTTACCTGCTGTTTATCAGCGAATCTCCAAAAATGGGACCCGTTCGAGTGGTGTAGCCAAACGGCTCGACGTGCACGATCGTCTCGGCTGCGCCGAGGGCATTTGCAATGCCGGCTTCGATCTCGTCGGCGTGGGCGTGCGCGTACGACACCGTCCACTCGCCCGGCACCTGCATGACCAGGCTAATGAGCCGCTCGCGACCAAATGCAGCGGTGCGCACTGAGGTAAACGCAACCCCGTTGTCCTCGGCAAACGTGTCTAGGAAACTATTGACCTTGGCCAGCTCCTCTTCCGGCAGGGCCTCCGAGAGCAGGCTCAGGATGGCGCTGCGCAGGAGCTTGTAGCCAGTGAGGAGGATGTTTGCGCCAACCAGCAGCGCGACGATCGGGTCGAGGACCTGCCAGCCGGTCAGCGCCACGAGCGCCATGCCGACAATCACGCCCACGGTGGTCCACACGTCCGTGAGCAGGTGTTTCCCGTCCGCCTCCAGGGTCGCCGAGCGGTAGCGCTTCCCGCCGCGGACGAGCGCGTACCCGGCGGCGGCGTTGAGCACGGCGGCGATGACGGAGAACAGTAATCCCACGCCGAGCTGCTCCACCGGCTGCGGAGTGATCAGCCGTTCCACGCCGGTGTAGATGATGGCCACGGCCGCGACGAGGATGAGCGAGCCCTCCACCTGGGCGGAAAAATATTCAGCCTTGGAGTGCCCGAAGTTGTGGTTCGCGTCCGCCGGCTTCGCGGACAGCTTGAGCGCCCACAGGCCGACGACGGCGGCCACGAAGTTGATCACGGTCTCGATCGCGTCCGACATGAAGCCGACGGAGCCGGTGACCCAGGCAGCGACCATCTTGAGCATGATGGTGAGCAGGGATACCGCGATGGAAAGCCACATGAAGCGTTCCAGGATCTTTTGCTCTTTTTGGAGTGAAGGGGGCAATTCAGGCATGCGAGTGTCCTCCCACAATTGGGGCGCTTCGGCGCCGTGCGTGCAACGGTCCGAAGGTCTCGCTCACTCCAAACCGGAGCCGGTTGCCCGGGCGCGTGCGCCAGTATGTCGAACAACCGATTGCGGGCTACTCCCCTTCAACGGAGAGAGAGTGTAGCAGGGCGGCGATAAGCAAGTGCCCTACAATGGTCACCGATTTGAGTTCCCAACGATTGGAAAACACCATGGCACGCAAGCGTGGCCTTCAAACTGATCCGGTGATCTTCGGGGCATCGCTCGGCTTCATCGTCGTCTTCGTGGCGGCGACGCTGGCGTTCGGTGATCGCGCCCGCCAGCTCTACAGCTCGATCTCCGGGTTCCTGATGGACAATTTCTCCTGGATGTACATCGGCGGCATCTCCGCGGTGTTCATCTTCCTCATCGTCATTTTCGTCTCCCGCTTTGGCAACATGCGGCTTGGCGACGACGAAGACGAGCCCGAATACAGCTACCCAGTCTGGTTCGCCATGCTCTTCGCCGCCGGCATGGGCGCGACGCTCATGTTCTGGGGCGCCGCGGAGCCGCTGAACCACGCGTACAACCCGCCGCGCGGCGATATGGAACCGATGAGCCGCGAGGCGATCGTGCAGGCCTTCGAGTTCACGTACTACCACTTTGGCATCCACATGTGGGTGATCTTCACCCTGCCCGGCCTGGCCATCGGGTACTTCGTGTACAAGCGCAAGATGCCGGCGCGCATGTCGTCGATGTTCGCTCCGCTGCTCGGCGGTCGGGTTTACGAGACGCCGGGCAAGCTTCTCGACGCCCTGGGGATCATCGGTACCATCTTCGGCCTCGGCGTCTCTGTGGGCCTTGGTGTCCTGCAGATCTCCGCTGGCCTCAACATCCTGTGGGGCGTGCCGCTCATTACGCCGGTGCAGCTGGGCATCATCCTGTTCATCACCATCGCGGCGTGCCTGTCCGTGGCCACCGGCCTGGACAAGGGCGTGAAGTTCCTGTCCAACCTGAACATCGGCGCGACGATCTTCCTCATGCTCTTCGTGCTCGTCTCCGGCCCGACGCTGGCGCTGATGGGGCAGATCACGGAGTCTTTTGGCATCTACGGCAACTCGCTGCCCGAGCTGATGTTCTGGGTGGACTCCTACAACGACAACCCGGGCTGGCACGCCACCTGGACCGCCTTCTACTGGGCCTGGACGATCTGCTGGTCCCCGTTCGTGGGCATGTTCTTCGCACGCATCTCGCGCGGCCGCACCGTCCGTGAGTTCATCGGCGGCACTATCCTGCTGCCGACGGTGTTCGACCTGATCTGGTTCTCCATCTTCGGCCGCGCCGCGATGGAGATGGAGGCCGAAGACCCGGGTGTGCTGACCAAACCCGTGGTGGAGGACGGCGACACGCCGCGCGCTCTGTTCTCGCTGCTGGCGGAGTACCCGCTGTATGCGGTGACCGGCGCGGTCGCCCTGTTTGTCATCGTGATGTACTTTGTCACCTCTATGGACTCCGCCGCGCTGGTGGTGGACATGTTTGCCACCGGCGAGGAGAACAAGTCCCCGGTGTTCTACCGGGTTGGCTGGGTTATCGCCGTCGGCCTGGTGACCGGCGCGCTGCTGTTTATCAATGACTCCGGCATCCAAGCCCTCCAGGAGGTGGTGATCATCATCGCCTTCCCGTTCTTTATTACGTACTTCATCATGATGTGGTCGCTGGTCAAGGCGATGACGGACGACTCCGCCGCCGCCCGCCGCTACCGCTCCCGCCAGTGGGAGAAGACCGACACCGCGGAGAAGCTCGAGGAGGGCGAGAACAAGCCCGCGCCGGGCTACGACGCCGAGGGTAACCCCGTCGACCGTCCCGAGTTTGAGTACGACGCGGAGGAGGGGACCTGGCGCCTCGAAGAGTCGCTCATCCTCGGCGAGGACGTGCAGGTCTCCGGAGACGGCGAGCCGAAGGCCGGTTCCAAGGTCAACTGGGTAGAGCAGGAGGACCCGAAGTAGGCGCGATCGGCGCCGAAGGCTGAGAAAACTGCGCAATGCGTAGTTTTCTCAGCCTTTTTCGTGTCGTGAGTGGGGAACAGGAGTTTGGGTCCCGCCGCGCATTCGAACATATGCTGAGGAAACTGCGCATTGCGTAGTTTCTGTGAGTCTGCCGAGCTGGGGACAGCTTCTCGACGCCCACATCTCCGGTTGTTATAGCACATAACAGCAGGTAAACGGCGTGTTCGGGTGGGGTGCTACCGTGTTGCATACAACCAAAACCTCGACCATCCCACCTCCCGAAAGGGGCCTGTGCCATGACGATCACGACCACCGATGCCACACCAAAGCCACCTACCGCAGACGAAAGTGTGGACGATACTGCGCAAGATTTCGAACATTCTCCGGGCGACGACGACGCGATCGCGGAGCTCGCTTCCCGAATCGAGGACACGTTTGGCAGGATCACCACCTGTAAAGCGCAATTGCTGCACCAGATTGGCATCTTTGATTCGCTGCGGCTGGCTCGTCGATGCGGGGCGAGGACGACCGCGGGGTGGCTGGTGCGGCGGCTGGGGATCTCGCAGACCACAGCGCACGAGTATGTGCGCGTCGCTCGTGAGCTGACCACGTACCACCTGCTCGCGGAAGCATTCCAAGAAGGCGCAGTGAACTACTCCAAGGTGCGCCTGCTCCTCCCGTACCTGAAGAAGAACGACGAGTCGACGCTCGTGGAGATGGCACGGAAACACGGCTACCACGAGCTGGAGGCGGAGCTTGCGCTGCTGGACAGGGACGACGGCGAGGATGCCCCGACACGGTCCTCGTACGTGCGGATTGCGGAGCGCAAGAACGGACGCTTCGGACTGTGGGCCGACCTCAGCCCGATGGAAGGCGCGCAGGTAGCGGCCGCGCTGAAGATCGGGGAACTGGCCTACCACGACGTTGACCTGCAGGATGCGGTCAACCGGGACGCGGTCGAGGAGGAGCTGGAGGACCTGCCCACCTCGTCCGGGATCGGGATGCCTACGGGCAAGGTGATGCTCGCTGCGTTCATGGGGATGGTGAATGTCGTGCGCTCGCGCCCGAAGAACCCGCTACGTGCCCCGGGTGCGCACGTCAACATCGTGACCACGGTTGACGGCGGGGCCTATTTGCCGGTTGGGGGCGCGGCGGCGTCGGCAAGCGTGGCGCACGCCGTGGCGAACGCCATGGTGCGCGTGAACACGGTGGACAAGGACGGCCTGATTCTCAACACGTCGAGGGCGTCGAGGCTGGCCACGGACGGGCAGCTCAACGCGCTGATGACCATGTGGGGCGGGCGCTGCGCCATGCCCGGGTGCGACCATACGAGGTTCATTCAGGTCCACCACGTTCACGACTGGGCGGACGGAGGCGCCACGGACCTGCACAATCTGCTGCCGCTGTGCTCGTCGTGCCATGCGATGGTCTCGGAGGAGTGGATTCGCATCCTGGAGGACGGCCCCGACTTGCACTTCGTGTTTCGGGATGGGAGCAGGTTCGTGGCGGAAAGCTATCAGGCGCCGCTGCGCAGCGACACGTCCCTGACCCTGCGCGAGTTCAACCAGGGGAGCGCTTAGCGCGCCAGGCGCATCCTGCGGTGCGGGATGCCGGTGTCGAGGAACTCGTCGCCCTCCGCGACGAGTCCGAAGCGGGAATAGTAGCCGACCAGGCCGGCTTGGGCCTCGATGATCAGGTCGCCCGGCCAGCGGGTGGTGTACTCAATCCCGGTGCGTACGATCTCGGGGCCGAGGCCGGTGCCGCGGTGCGCCGGGGCGACGACGAACCTGCCGAAGCGCGAGCCGGTCTCGGTGGGGAACACCCGGGCGCAGCTGGCGAGCTCGCCGTCGTCGGTGAGCGCCAGAATGTGTCTGGTGTCCGGGTCGGCGTCCTGGTCGTCGATCTCGTTGTACGGACAATCCTGCTCGGCGACGAAGACGTCAACGCGGAGCTTGTATAGCGTGTGGACCTCGCGTGGGGTCATCTCATCCAGCGATTTCAGCACGATCACGGTGCGGTTCAATCCTTCCTGCCTTGCCGTAGGAGACGTGGCGGTGTGCCCATTCAAACGGGCCCTGCTTTCCAGCAGCTTCGAGTGCGGTGGCGAGTAGCACGGTCGCAAGCCACACGCAGGCGCTGAGTGCGAGTTTGCCGCTGATGGTCCAGTCCTGGCCAAGTCCCAGGCTAAACGGGTACACCAATGCGAGAAAGAAAAAGGTCTGCGCCAGGTAGCCGGACATCGAACGCTTGCCAAGCGCGACCAGTGGGTACGTCCAGGCAGACGCTGTGTTATTTAACCGGGAAGTAACGAGCGCGAGTGCCGCGAGGATCCCCGGGCCGGTCAAGGAACCCCACGACGAGTTGAGCAGGTGCAGGCTCGACTCCAACTCGGGATTGAGCACGCCAATGGCGGCCAGCCCCCAGGGCAGACCGATGGCCAACATGATGACCCCGGCCAGGATCGTCCACGTCCACAGCGTGCGTGCGTGCTGCTTGGTGTTGACCAGCACGCCTTCCTTCGCCCACACATAGCCGATGGTGGCCAAGGGTACAAGCTCAAGCAGGATAAACGGGGTGGACAGCAGCATTTCTGCCGCGTTGGCGAGGTTGTTGGTGAAGTAGGTGCCAAAACTCCCAAATTCTTCATTGAGCACATTGTTCCCACCCATCTCCTTAGCCACCTCAGGGATTAACGCCGCTGATACGCCAATGAATGAAGTGAAAAGGATGTAGAGGCCCAGGCACGAGTACGAGATGATCCGCAGCGACTTGGTGGACAGCGTGAACATCACCGAAAGTAGCAGGCCGACGAAGCCGTACATTGTCATGATGTCGCCGAAGAACACCAGGAACATGTGCGCCAGGCCAAAAAGCGCGAGCGCGCCGTAGCGCCGGGCCAGGATCTTTCGTGCCTCGCCAACCGGGTACTGCTTCCGGTACAGGCTGGAGACGACAAGCCCGAAGCCGAAGCCAAGCAGCGTGGCAAACATGGGCAGGCCGCGGGAGTGGACGAAGAGGGCGGCGAAGAGGGCCAACGCGGCGTCGATAAGCGAGCCCTCTTGCACCCCGCCGACACTCCACCCGGGGCCTGACTCCGGCTGCGAGTGCTGATTGATCATCCAAAATAGCGAGCCGTTGGCGAGAGCGATGCCGAGCAGTGCTGTGCCGCGGGCAAGGTCGGGGACGAGTAGTCGTTGCATGGGCCTCACTTTTACCAGCTGCTTACCGCATCAGCCAGGGCGAGACCGAGACGAGGATGGCGCGGGTGGCCTGGTCGAGCGTGGGCTGCAGGTCAGGCGCAAAGAAGGGGGAGTGGTTGGACGGGGCGGAGTTGATGTCCGAGCTGCTGCCCACAAACCAGTAGAAGTACGGCGCGCCAAAGGCATTGGCAATGGTGGGGAAGTCCTCGGAACCGCACAGCCGGCCGAAGTCGCCGACCACATCGCCGAACTGCTCGCGGAACGCGGCCATCACCTGCTCGGCGGTGGCCTCGTCGTTGGAGAACTCCGGCGCCCCGCCGACAATCTCAAACGTCGGTTCCGTGGTCGCGCCCGCCGCCGCGCACTCGGCGCGGACGATGCGCCGGATGGCGCTGTTCAGGCGGTCGCTGACCTCGGTGGTGAACGCGCGGGTGCTCACGGATAGCTCGGCGGTGGCGGGGATCGTGTTCGGGGATTCGCCGGCGTGGATCGCGCCCACCGTCACCACGCCCATTTCCTGCGGGGCGATCTCGCGCGACACAATGGTCTGCAGGCGGGTGATCACGTGCGCCGCGATGACCACGGGGTCCACCCCCTTCTCCGGCATCGAGCCGTGCGCGCCGGTGCCGTGGATGGTGATTTTGGTCTGCACGCACGTGGAACACACCGGCCCGGCGAGCGCGCCCATCCCGTAGCCGGGAATCATCGGGCCGACGTGCTGGCCCAGCACCACGTCCGGGGTCGGCACCTTCTCCGCCAGGCCGTGCTCCACCATGTCCCGCGCGCCGGCGCCGGTTTCCTCGCCGGGCTGGAACAGCGCGAGGAGCGTGCCCGACCAGGCGTCAGTGTGCTGCGCAAGCATTGTCGACGCCGCGAGCAAGGCCGCCGTGTGCATATCGTGCCCACAGGCGTGGGCGGCGCCGAGCGCGGGGTCGGCCGAGTACTCCAGGCCGGTCTCCTCCGAGAGCGGCAGGGCGTCGAAGTCGGCGCGGAAGCACACGGTCGGACCTTCGCCGTTGGTGAGGATGCCCACCTTGCCGGTGGCGCCCACCGGCACGACGGTGAAGCCGGCCGCTTCCAGCTCCTCGCCGATGCGGGCGCTCGTCTGGTGCTCTTCCAGGGCGAGTTCGGGGTGCCGGTGGAACCACTTGTACAGCGCTTCGCGCTCGCCGCGGGTGGCGTCCAGATCGGACTCGAATGGTGCAAACGGTCCAGTGAGTGCAAAAGAAATCGTCATGGGGACATGCTAGCCCGGGGACATCCCACCTTTGATGTGGTAAATGAGGAAATTGGGGCAAAAACATGGCAATGTATACGGGAGTTGCTGTTGTGGTCTATGTAGGAAGAATGCCCATGATTCGTCGTCGTATCGCCGCCCTGATCACCGCGTTTGCCGTCGCCGCGCTGCCTGCTGCGCCCGCGAACGCTGGTGAAGCGCCTGCACCGCAGCCGGCGCCGATCGACCCGAACTACACCTGGCACAACGACCCGATTTCAAAGGTGCTGGCCGGCAAGCCGCTTGCGGACTACGTCCTGCACCGCGTGCCCGGCTCGTTCCACGACGCACCGCGCATCCCGCGCGAGTCCAACGAGGCCCTGCAGCGCGGCAACTCCCTATACGGCCCTGGCACCCCCATCTACGTGGGCGAGGGCGACAACGAGGTCATGTGCACCGTCGCGGTCGCCGGCTACGGCGAGCACGGCAACAAGTACGCCCTGACCGCGGGGCACTGCGGCAAGGTCGGAGACCCGGTCTCCTCGGCGGACTCCTGGCAGGTGGGCCACTCCGGCAACATCGTCAAGGTCAACGAGCGCCTGGACTACGCGCTCATCGAGCTCGGCTCCAACGCCGAAGTCACCCGCTCCTACGACGGCGTGACCATCAACCACCTCGGCTCCGCGCCGGTGAAGCCGGGCAAAAACGTGTGCAAGAAGGGCGTGGCCTCCGGCGAGACCTGTGGGATCACCTGGTCGGACTGGAACGTGCAGAACGTGAACCAGGTCTGCGCGATGCAGGGCGACTCCGGCGCGCCCCTGTACACGGACGACCGCCTCGTCGGCATGATCAACGGTGGCCTGTTCCCCGCGCCGTTCGACGTGCAGTGCACCACCCCGCTGCAGGGGCCGATCTACGCGCCCACCAGCGCCGCCCGCATGGACGCGATCCTGGCGGACCTGAACAACGGGTTCCGCCTGCCGTAACCTAGCTGTGATGTCCAGGGACGTTGTTGAGTCGGTCGAAGGGTACGCCGCCAATCGCAGAGTGGTGTCGGTGGTGGTTGTAGAAGTGGAGCCAGCCGGGCAGCGCCAGGCGTCGTTCGGCCTCTGAACCGTAAAACCTGGCATAGGCCCAGCCGTCCCCGAGCGTGCGGTGGAATCGCTCGATCTTCCCGTTCGTCTGCGGCCGGTAGGGGCGTGTCCGCTTGTGTCGGATGCCGAGCCGAGCGCAGAAGTCCCTCCATGCGTGGGATCTGTATGCCGACCCGTTGTCGGATAGGACTCGCTCGACGGTCACGCCTCGTTCGGCGAACCAGGCCACGGCGCGTTCGAGAACTCCCACCGCTGTGCTCGCCTGCTCATCCGACCAGATTTCTGCGTATGCGACGCGGGAGTGGTCGTCGATGACTGTGTGAACGAACGCCGTCCCGGTGCGCGGCTTGTGATCTTTTCCTCGTGGTAATCCCGGAGTCGCGAGCTTGTTCCGTGCGCCTTGCTGCCGACCTACGTAACGATGTCCACCGCCGTCGGGGATGTTGCCGAACTTCGTGACATCGACATGAATCAACGATCCCGGATGAGGATGCTCATATCGCCGCAATGGCTCGCCAGTGACACGATCGATATGCGAGAGGCGGTTCACGCGGCAACGGACGAGGACCGCGTGAACAGTCGACGTCGAGAGACCAAGTCGCGCAGCGATCTGGGCTGGCCCCAGTCGAAGCCGCCAGCGCAGGTTGATGATCTTCTTCTTGACATGCTCGGGCGTCCTGCCTGGGATCCGGTGCGGCTTGCTGGAGCGATCCTGCATCCCAAACTCACCCTCTTCCCGGTAGCGGCCTGCCCATTTCCGGGCAGTGATCGGGGAGACCATGAACATCTTGGGGTCGTTTGCGGGAGGGGGCGGAATCCTACGCTAAGGCTTTGGCCAGCGATATTCTCCGGTGAGATTGATGTGTTCCCATCCGAGCGGCGAAACATGGGCCAAGAGATCGGGCGATAGCAGCTTTCCATCGCGTTTCTGGTTTGCAACGACCTCGCCGAGCTTCATGGTGTTCCAGAAGATGATGATGGCGGCGAGCAGATTCATGCCGGCGATGCGGTAATGCTGGCCTTCGGCGGAACGGTCGCGGATTTCACCGCGGCGGTGGAAGCTGATTGCCCGCTTCAGCGCATGATGAGCTTCGCCTTTGTTGAGCCCGATCTGGGCACGCCGTTGGAGTTCGGCATCCAGAATCCAGTCGATCATGAACAGGGTGCGCTCGACGCGACCGACTTCCCGCAGGGCTGTCGCGAGCTCGTTCTGCCGCGGATAGGAGGCGAGTTTCCGCAGAATCTGGCTTGGCGCGACGGTCCCGGCAGCAATGGTGGCGGCGATGCGCAGGATGTCGGGCCAATTGCGCTCGATCATGGCTTGGTTGACCTTTCCGCCGATCAACGCTCGCAGGTGCGCCGGGGCGGCCGACGGATTGAACGCGTAGAGCCGTTTGGATGGCAGGTCGCGGATGCGCGGAGCGAACCGGTAGCCGAGAATGGCACATGCGGCAAAGACGTGATCGGTGAAGCCGCCCGTGTCGGTGAACTGCTCGCGGATATGGCGTCCAGCATCGTTCATCAGCAGGCCATCGAGGATGTAAGGCGCTTCGCTTGCCGTTGCAGGAATCACCTGGGTTGCGAACGGCGCATATTGGTCGGAGACGTGGCTATAGGCTTTCAGGCCCGGGGTATTGCCATATTTCGCGTTGACCAGGTTCATGGCCTCACCTTGCTCTGTAGCGACGAAGAACTGTCCGTCGCTCGAAGCCGACGTGCCCATGCCCCAGAACCGGGCCATGGGTAACGCTGCCTGTGCCTCGACCACCATGGCCAGCGCCCGGTCATAGGCTTCGCCCTCGACATGCCACCGTCCAATGCGGATCAATTCCCAGAAGGTGTGGGTGTTTGTCGCATCCGCCATTTTGCGCAAGCCGAGGTTGATCCCTTCCGCCAAGATAACGTTCATTAGCCCGATCCGGTCAGCGCAGGGTGCTCCTGTGCGCAGATGGGTGAACGCTTCGGTGAAGCCGGTCGCCGCATCCACCTCCAGCAGGAGATCGGTGATGCGCGTGGGCGGGATCTGCTTGTAGAGATCGAGCACCAGATCTTCGGCGCCTGTCGGCGCGGCGGCTTCGAGTTTCTCGATATGCAGAACGCCGTTTTCAATCGACCCGCCCGGGATCGTGCCTGCGCGAGCGGCACGGCCAAGCTCGCGCAACCGCATGTCGAGGCGAGCTTGCCGGTCTGCCAGCCATTCCTCCGGCCGCAATGGCACAGCGAGACGACCGCCTTCCGCGATGGCTTGTGCCGGAACGAGTGCGTGTTTCAGATCGCCATAGCGCCGGGACCTAGTAAGCCAGACATCTCCGGAGCGGAACGCATCGCGCAGATGGAACAGCACCGCGATCTCCCATAGGCGAGCGTCGCCAGCCCTCTGGGCCCGAAGGTGGCGATGCCATTTCGAGCTGGGCCGCAAGAAGCTGGTCATCGCGGCATCGTTCAAACCGGTACGAAGGGCCGTCACCGCTTCCAGAAGCGGCAGTGCAACGGGCGCAGCTCGCAGATCGAGCAGGCGCAACATGCGTGGAGCGTATCGGCGGAAGCGGTGATAACCGTCGAGCACATGATTGAGCGGATCGTCGGCCATGGTGGCGGTCAGCCTGGTTGCCATTGCAACAAGGGTTTTTAAGCCGTCCCACCCTGACCCACTCGCGATGACATCGCCCAGCGGCTGGCCATCATCCTGTGCATCGACCAGGGCGCCCCCGATCTCGGCGAAGGATTTCAGGGTGTCACGCACCACCCCCGCTTCGTCTGCGACTTTTGCATGGCAAATACGCTCCGAAGCACGGTAGAGACGGCCGACGATCCGGTCGTGGGTTTCGACCACTGCGTCGGCCAACATCGCCTGCCATTCCGAGACGCAAACAGCCAAGATCGCAAGCCGCCTGTCCTCCGGGAGATCGCGCATGCCGTCGGCATAATACCGTTCACCCTGCCTGCGCAGACGAGTCACCCGATGGGCAGGAACGCCGGCAAGCAGATCCTCGGGGAGATCGACGCGTTGCAGATATTCGAGCCGGTCGAGCAGCCGGTTGGCCGACGAAGAGTTCGAGCCAGGCTCGAACTGGCGCAGCCACACAAAACGGGTCACCCGATCATCAGCCGTCTCCTCGAGCAATGCCAGCAACTGTTCTCGGATCGACATAGGCAGCCGACTGGCGATCCTCGTCTCGATGCGTCGCTCGGCATCGACGAGAGCCGCGGCACAAAGCCGCTCGATCGTGGATGTCGCGGGAAGGACAGTGCGGGTGCGTCGGCACTCGGCTACGAAGCGACGGGCGATATCCTCGTTCGACACCGCCATCTCGGCTTCTCGGAACAACCATTCCTTCAGCTCGCTCGCACCACGTCCGGAGAAGGTGCGGAAGCCGTAGAGCCCCCGTAACTCGGCAAGATGCTCGTGCCGTGTTTCCTCGCGGGCAGCATAGTCTACGAGATCGTCGGCACCCAGGCCAAGCTGCGCTCCGATAAATTCGATGACCTCTGCAGGGATCAGTTCGCCTGGAGCCAGCACCCGGCCGGGATAGCGCAGGACACACAATTGCAGGGCGAAGCCGAACCTGTTGTGAGCGCGCCGACGCAGCCTGATATGCCCAAAGTCTTCATCACTCAGCGTATAGTGCTTGAGCAAATCCGTCTGTGAAGTCGGCAAGCGCAACAGCGCGTCTTTCTGCCGATCGGTTAGAGTGACGCGACGCGGCATACATGTTCCTTTTTCAAAATCTGATAGCGTTCAAGACGCTTTGTTTATGAAGCTGGTTGAGATACATTTCCAGAGGTCAATGCAATCGTGGCCGAAGCGCCGCCTCAAACCAACGTTTGTGATACATGCTGATCGGATATGCCCGCGTCTCCAAAGCCGATGGCTCGCAGTCTCTCGACCTGCAGCACGACGCCTTGCGCGCCGCAGGTGTCGAACGGGACAATATCTATGATGATCTTGCTTCCGGCGGTCGTGATGATCGCCCTGGCTTGACTGCCTGCCTCAAGTCATTGCGTGACGGCGATGTGCTGGTGGTCTGGAAGCTCGATCGCCTCGGACGATCGCTTGCCCATCTGGTCAACACGGTGAAGGAGCTGTCAGACCGCAAGATCGGCCTGCGGGTTCTGACTGGAAAGGGCGCTCAGAGGCACTGTTGCAAAGTTAGCGATGAGGCAGCCTTTTGTCTTATTCAAAGGCCTTACATTTCAAAAACTCTGCTTACCAGGCGCATTTCGCCCAGGGGATCACCATAATAAAATGCTGAGGCCTGGCC